>JBJONI010000495.1:0-12979 GCA_046051915.1 Pseudomonadota bacterium | reverse complement strand
GCGTGTTCTGGGCGACGGGGCGCAACACCCAGGCCGCCGGCGTCCTCGCCACCGCAGCCCGCCTCGCGAACGAAGGGGACCCGCTCCGCGTGGTCGCGCTCGCGAGCAAGGAGCGCGCCTGCCTCAACGACGTCGTCGCGTGCCGGCCCGACGTCTGCCGGTTCGCGGCCCACCACGATGCGGGCATGGAGGCCAGCGACCTTCGGACAACGCGCGCCGGGGTGCTCGACGTCGACGCCGCCCGCGCGCTCGGCGAGACCCACCAGTTCTGCCCGTGGGCGGCGTTGGTGGAGGCCGCAGACCGGGCAGACGTCGTCGTCGGGGACGCGAACTACGTGCTCGCGCCGATGGGTGCGGCCGCTCGGGTGCTCGCAGACCCCGCGACGTGGGTCGTGGTCGGCGACGAGGCGCACACCTGGCCCGACCGCGCCCGAGACCACGCTTCTCCCCGCCTCACGCGCGCGCAGGTCCGCGAAGCGCTCGCCTGGGTCGATGCCCACGGAGAGCGCCTGCAACCGTGGCGCGCGCTGCTCCTCGCCGCGCTCGACGCCCTGACCGACGCGATCGGCGCCGCCGACGGGCCGCTCACCGCCGGCGAAGCGGTGGTCGACGTGCCCGGCGGGGCCTGGAGCGCCGTCGCCGACGCGTTCGACGACCTCGCGTTCGACCTTGCCCTCGCCGTGGCCGAGCTCGGGCTCTCCGGGCAAGGCGTGCTCGCCGGCGGACCGTTGGCGTCCGTCATCTACGCCGTGTACGCGCTCGCCGCCTCGTTCGAAGACACGGAGACCCCGCTCGCGACCCTCGTCGACGTGCGGGCGGGCAGCGAGGCGATCCGACGCCTCTGCCTCGATCCCACCCACCTGTTGCAGGCACGTCTCACCCCGTTGGGTGGGCTGCTGCTCACGTCGGCGACGCTGCACCCTGCGGACGCGTGGCGCGCCCGGCTCGGGCTCCCCGAGGGCACGCGGGCGACCGCCGTCCCGAGCCCGTTCCCGCCCGAGCGCGCCCTGGTGCGGGTCGTCACCGACCTGTCCACCGCGTTCCGGCACCGCGAGCGGGACCGGGACGCGCTCGCGGCCCGAATCGACGCGATCGCCGACACCGTCCCGGGCAACGTGGCGGTGTTCTTCGGCTCGTTCGCCCACCTCGATCTGCTCGCGCCTGCGCTGCGCGCCGACCGCACCGTGCTCCGGCAGACGCCCGGCTTGTCGCTGCAAGCCGCGTGGGACCTCCTCGACCGGCTCGCGACCGAACGTGGAGCGCTGCTGCTCGCCGTCCTCGGGGGTATGTTCGCGGAGGGCGTCGATCTGCCTGCCGGCGCCTTGTCGGCCGTCGTGATCGTCGGGCCCGGACTTCCTCCCCCCGGACTGGAGCGCACCCTCGTGCAGCAAGCGACCGAAGCCCGCCTCGGGCACGGCTTCTTCCATAGCTACACGCTGCCCGGGATGACGCGTGTCGTGCAGGCGGCAGGCCGCCTCGTGCGGCGCGAGGCCGACCGGGGCGCGGTGGTGCTGATCGACCCCCGATTCGACCGCGCCGACCTGCGTCGGCTGATGCCCGACCACTGGCAAGCGCCGGTCACCGACGACGTGCTCACCGATCTCGCCACGTTCTTCGCCGAGCCTTCGGCATGACGCTCGCGACCTTCGACCGCGCGCGCGTCGCCGCCCGACGTCGCCCGCTCGACAAGCTCGAACACCACCTCGTGCGGCTCGCGGTCGCCCACCGCGGCGCGCTGGGCGTCGCCTCCTGGACCGGCCACGACGCCGCCCGGTACGAGGCCCTGCGCTACGCGTTGTCGTTCGCCAAGCTCACCGAGGTCGAGGGGCGCGACGGCGTCGTGCTCGACATCGACGGCCCGATGCAGGCGTTCGCGGTGCAGCTCCGTGCCGAGCTCGAGCCCCGACTGCTCGACGCCAAACGCCTCGACGACGCGTTCGCGATCGCCGACGCCGTCGCGCGCCGCACCCGCGACGCCCGCAGCGCGCTGTTCGCCACCCTCCCGGTCGACCGCGACGCGTTCGAGGCTGAGGTCACCACGCGCCAGCTCGTGATCGCGTCGGGCGGCGGCGGGGGCGCGGGCTACGTCTACCCTGGCGCCTACGAGCAGATCGACAAGCTGGGCCTCACGCCCCGCCTGCTCGTGGGCACGTCGATCGGCGCGCTGATGGGGATGTTCCGCGCCCGCCGTGAACGCTTCGATCTTGCGGCCCTCGTCTCGGCCGCGCGCAACCTCGCGTGGGGCCGGGTGTTCCGCCCCCTGCACCGCGAGCACCGCTACGGCCTACCGGCGACGTTACACCTGCACTTGCACGACGCGCTCGGGTCGCTGTTCGAGGTCGACGGCCGCACGATGCGGATGCACGAGGCCGAGATCCCGGTCTACACCATCGCGACCGGCATCACCGTGGATGCGCTCAAGCACGACCTCGCGACCTACGAACGGATGTTCGACGACGCGTTCGACACCCGCGGCGTGGTGGGGTCGACGAAGACCGCGATTCGAACCTTCGAGATCGTGCGGGAGTTCCTTGGCCGACGCGACGCCCTGCGCGAGATCGTGATCGGGCGCGAGCCCGGCACGGAGGGCTTCGACATCCTCGACGCGGCCGGCTTCTCGGCGGCGATCCCCGCGGTCATCCACTACGACGTCCTCCGGCAAGACCCGGGCATGCACCGCATCCTCGACGACCTGTACGCCGCGCACGGCATCACGCGGCTCGGCGAGGGCGGCATGGTGAGCAACGTGCCGGCGCGGGTCGCCTGGGAGACGGCGGCCTCGGGCCACCTCGGGCCGCGCCGCAACCCGTTCGTGGTCGCGCTCGACTGCTTCGCGCCGACGTACACGCGGCCGGGGTGGTTCCCGTTCCAGCAGCTCGTGCGTCAGGCCAACGTCACCGCCGACCGCGCGTTCTCGGACCTGTACGTGCCGTTTCCGAGCACGCTCTCGCCGCTCAACCTCGTCCCGCCGCTCAACGAGTGCATGGACGCGATCGAGTGGGGCCGCGCCGCGATCGCGCCAGAGCTGCCGTTCCTCGCCGCGAGCATGGCGCCGATCCCGGTGCTCGACGGGGCCTGAACCGCGGCGTCCCCCGGGCTCAGCCCGGCGGCGTCCGGCGGACGGACCAGTGCACCGTCGCGGCCGGCTGCACCGGCGCCTGCAGGGCGGCCGCATCGAGCAGCTCCTGCAGGCAGGCGAGGAACGGGGCGTAGCGGCCGTCGGGGTCGTTGACCGCCTCGGACTTCTCCACCCGGCCGCCCTCGGCGGTGGCGGCGTCGGCGATGATCCGCAGCCGCACCATCACGGCCGTCTCGCCGGGCTTGGCCTCGGGGCCTTGGCTCGTCATGCAGCGCTCGATCTCGGGCGCCTTGTCGCGGAACCACTGCCCGACGCCGCGAACGTCCGCCGGGTAGGGCCCGCCGGCGGTGACGAGCAACCCCTTCGCGTCGGGACGCAGCGGATGCACGGTGGGCGCAGGGGGAGGCGGCGCCGCGGCCTCCGACGCAGGCGCGGCAGCCTGCGGCTCGGCCTCGGCCTCCGCGGGGGCAGCCCCATCGGGTGCAGGCGTCGCCGGTGCTGCCGCGGCTTCGATCGCTGCGGGCGCCTTGGCCGCACCTGGGACCTTGGGCAACGTCGGCGCGAGGCCCAACATCAGCGCGCCGCCGAGGACGGCGCCGGCCAGACTGACGATCCCAAGCTGCACGCGCGCGTCCATGCCGCCTCCGCGAGCGCCGCGTAACCCGTTGCCGAGTTGCCCACCCACGCCGCCACAGCGCGGATACAAGCCGATCAGCGGGGGCACCATGCGCGCGGTGGTCATCGGCGGCGGCATCACGGGCACGCTCACGGGGCTGGCGCTGCAGCGCGCGGGCTGGCGCGTGACGTTGCTCGAACAGGCCCACCTCGGCGCCGGCAGCAGCAGCCGCACCGCCGCGGGGATCCGCCAACAGTTCACCTCGGCCGCCACGGTGCGCGGGATGCGCTACGCCACCGCCTGGTACCGCGACTGGGCCGCCACGCTTCCCGCGGGGCAGCGCGCGATCGTGCCCCAAGGCTACCTGTTCCTCGCCGAGACCGACGCCGGGTGGGAAGAGGCCCAAGCGCGGGTGGCGGCGCAGCGCGCGCTCGGCCTTCACGACGTCGACGCGCTCGACGCCGACAGCCTGCGCCGCGCCTTCCCGTGGCTGGCCGAAGACCGGTTCACCGGCGGCTCGTTCTGTCCCTCCGACGGGTTCCTCCACCCCGGCGTCGTGTACGCCGAGGCCGCCAACCAGCTCGTCGAGGCCGGGGGCACGCTGCGGCTCCGCGCGCCGGTCGTGGCCGCCGAGCACCACGCGGACGGGCGCCTCCGCGCGGTCACCACCCCCGAAGCGTCCTTCGAAGCCGACGTGTTCGTCGACGCGAGCAACGCGTGGAGCCCCCGGCTCGGCGCCTTGCTCCGCGCGACCGCGCTGCCGATCGACCCCCTGCGGCGCGTGCTGTGGTTCCTCGCCCGCGACGCGGACGCGATGGACGCCGCCACGCTGCGCAGGATGCCGCTCGTCGTCACGCCATCGGGCACCTACCTGCGGCCCGAGAACGAGGACAGCGTGTTGCTCGGGCACGCGCACGCCGCCACGCCGGAGCCCGCGTTCACGATGCAGGATCAAGACCTCGTGCCGCCCGAGCTGCACCACGCCGGTCAGGCCGACGGGCTGGCGATCACGGCGTGGATGCACGCCGCCGACGCGATCCCCGCGCTCGGGGCGTTCGCCGGGCTCACCGCCACCACCGCGGGCTACTACGCCACCACGCCCGACCACGTGCCGTTCCTCGACCGCGACCCCGAGATCGACAACCTGATCCGGCTCGTCGGGTTCTCGGGCCACGGCGCGATGTTCGGGCCCTTCTCGGCGGCCGTCGCCCGCGAGCTGGCCGCCTCGATCGCGGGTCCGCGACCCGAGGTGGTCACGCTCCCCACCGGCGAGGTCGGCCTCGCCGAGTTCCGGATCGGCCGCACGTTCGACGCCAAGGAGCGGCTGGTGATCTAGGGTTCAGGGGGCGGTGCGGACGAGGCGGAAGCCGATGTCTAGGTCCGACTCCAGCCACCACGTCCCTCGGTTGGAGACCCGGGGACGTGGATGGAGGAAGCTACCACCTCGAATTACCCTGTCGACTCCCGAATTAGGGCCGCGGGGGTCCTCGACCTCATCCAGACTGTACGTAGCGTACCAGTCCGCAACCCATTCCCAGACGTTGCCAGTAAGGTCACAAAGACCGAATCCATTCGACTGCAAGCGACAAACTTCGGCCGAAACACCAGTGGAGTTATCGGCGAACCACCCAACGTTTGTCGCCTGATCAGAGCCTGCGTAAGCAAAATCGGAGCCGGCCCGCGCCGCGTACTCCCACTCCGCTTCGGTCGGCAGCCGCCACCCCTCGCACCCCGACACCACGGCGACGGAACCGCACGTGCGACCGCTGCCCATGGCGCCGCTGCACCCCGAGGGGACGTAGCAGGCGCCGAGGCCGTCGGCCGCCGAGAGCGCATTCGCCACCTCCACGGCCTCCCACCACGTCACCGTCTCGAGCGGACGGTTCGACCCTAGGGACCAAGAGGGGTTGACGTAGCCGAGCGCGCTCCACATCGCCTGCGTGAGCTCGGACTCCATCATCCAGAACGCTTGGGTCAACGTCACATCATGGGCCGGCGACTCGTCGGGCTCGCACCCCCCCGCCACATCATCCCGCCCCGCCACGCAGCCCATCGTGAACGTGCCCGCGGGGATGTAGCGCAGCGTGCCGAGCGTGGGGTGCGCGAGGCCATCACCGGGCAACGGCGCATCCACGCAGTCGGGCGCGTCGTCCCCGTCGAAGTCGGCGAACGCATCCGCGACGCTGCCGTCGCAGTCGCTGTCGACCGCGTCGCACACCTCGGTCGCGCCGGGGAACACAGCGGCGTCCCCGTCATCGCAGTCCAGCTCGGCCGCCACCCCGTCGCCGTCGACGTCGATCACCACAGCGGCGCAGTCCGGTGAGCCCGCGCAGTTCGCGTCGTCGCAATCGACCGACCCGTCGCCGTCGTTGTCGCGGCCGTCGGTGCACTCGCCCACGCCGTCGCCTTCAAAGTCGTCGCATCCGTCCAGCCCCGCGCAGTCGCTGTCGGCGCAGTCGAACGCCCCGTCCGCGTCGTTGTCCGCGCCGTCGTCGCACGCGTCCTCCGGCGGGATCACGCACGACGCGTCCGACGCGCAGTCCGCGTCCGCGCAGTCGAACGCCCCGTCCGCGTCGTTGTCGGCCCCATCCCCGCAGTCGCCCGACACCTGGTTCTCGTTGCAGTCCGGACCCGCCGCGCAGCCCTCGTCGGCACAGTCGAACAGCCCGTCCTGATCGTTGTCGGCGCGGTCGTCGCACTCGCCCGGCACAGCACCTTCAGGCTCAGGCGAGGCCTTGGGCTCGCCACACCCCGAGACGCCGCCAACGGCCGCGAGCAAGGAAACAAAGGACAACCATCGGGTCGGGCGCATCGTGGCTTCTCCAGCGAGGCGCCAACGCTACCGCATCCTGACCCAACAGCGCAAGGTTCGGTTGCGATCGAAGGAAGGTGGCTGGAGGCGGCACCCCAAGGGCCGGCGGCACCCCGGGGAGGGCAGGCCGGGGACGGAGCGGTCAGGGGGCGGTGCGGACCAGGCGGAAGCCGACGCGATCGCTCCGGATCCCCGGGAGGTTGTAGAGCCGCCGGGCCAACCGGGCATCGCGCACCGTGTTGATCCACCCGCCACCCCGGAACACACGGAACACGCCCGACGTCGGCCCCGAAGGATCGGTCACCGCCGCGGCGTCGTAGGGGCCGTAGCGATCGTGCACCCACTCCGAGACGTTGCCCGTCGCGTCACACAAGCCCCACGCGTTGGGAGCCTTGCTGCACACGGGTTGGCTCTCACCGGCCGCGTTGTCCGACACCCAACCGAGCGCGAGCACGTCGTCGCCACCGGCGTAGGGCCACGCGGTGTCGGCGCGCGCCGCGAACTCCCACTCGGCCTCGGTCGGCAGTCGCCAGCCGGTACATCCGTTGATCGGCGCGACAGACCGGCACGTCATCCCCTCGCCGACCGCGCCCGTGCACTCGGTATGTAGGTAGCAAGGCGGCAAACCGTCGGCGGCCGAGAGTTCGTTGGCCACCCAGGTCGCCTCCCACCACGTCGCCCGATCGACGGGGCGATCCGCGCCCACCCACGCCGAGGGGTCCGTGTGCCCCCACGTCGCCCACATCGCCTGGGTGACCTCGGAGCCCATCATCCACAGCGGCGTCGTCAGCGTGACCTCGTGGGCAGGAGCTTCGTCGTCCTCACACCCACCGGCCACATCGTCCCGACCGAGGACGCACCCCATCATCAGCGACCCTGCGGGGACGTACCGCAGAACGCCAAGCACCGGGTGTGGCCGTGGATCCCCGGGCGCGATCGGGTCGACACAGTCGGGGACGCCATCGAGATCGAGGTCCGGCTCGCCGTCGAGCAAGCTGCCGTCGCAGTCCGCGTCCACCGCGTCGCACGCCTCCGGTGCCCCGGGGTAGACGAACGCGTCGAGGTCGTCGCAATCCGATCCCGTGAGCGCCCCGTCGCAGTCGCCGTCCTCCGCCGACGCGCCTCGGTCCGTGGCGCGGTCGTCGCAATCCAGCGCGCCCAGGATGCCGTCGCAGTCCCGGTCGAGGACGAACGCCCCGAAGGACGGGTCCGCATCGTCGCAGTCGGCCACCACCGGCGCCCCGTCACAGTCCCCGTCGTCCGCCCGCGCGCCGAGCGCGGGGTCGTCGTCGCCGCAGTCGAGGGCCGTCGGCACACCATCGCAGTCCCGATCCGTCGCGACCGCCCCCAACGCCGGGTCGTCGTCGGCGCAATCCGCCGTCGCGTCGACCCCGTCCGCGTCGAGGTCGCTCGGCGCTGCGCAACCGACCCAAACCACCAGACCCGCCGCCAAGCGACCCCAGAAGGCCCCACGCACCCCGTCCAACCGTCCCCCTCACGGCGCCGCGCGCCCGCCTCGCCACCCCTATGCCGCCGGCGCCCCCGCCCACCGTGTGGCGGCCAAAAACCTGGGGCGCGGGGCCTCGATCGGGCGGCCGGCGGCGGCGCTGAGGAAGGCGGCCAACCGCGTGACGTCCGCCGGCTCGCTCACCGCCTCGCCGGCGTGGGGCTGATCGGGCGCGTCGGACTCCAGCAACCGCGCAGGGTCCGGCGTGGCGAGCGCGGCGGCGAGCACCCGACGCGAGCGGGTGACGGGCCCGCCGAACGAGAGCTGCAGGCCGAGCGCCACGAAGTCCGCCACCGCGTCCACCGGGCCGCTCCACGCGTGCACCATCCCCCCGGCCTCGGGCACCCCGTCGCGCCGAAGCCACGCCGCCACCTCGGGGTAGGCGCCGACCACGTGCAGCACCACCGGCAGCCCGCGCTGCCGGGCGAGCGCGAGGTGGTCGCGAAACAGCGCAACCTGCGCCTGCCACGCCGCCTCCGTGCGCGCCTTACGCCGATCGAGCCCGGTCTCGCCGACGATCGCGAGATCGCCGCGCGACGCAAGCACCGCCAACGCGTCGGGCCCGGCGACGACATCGGTCCACCACGGGTGCACCCCGAGCGCGTACGGCTGCCCGAGGGCGTTCGCCACGCTCGCCACACGGTCGGCGTCCCGAGGGTCGGCGCCGGCGATCAAGCAGCCGGTGACACCGACCGCCTGCGCGCGCGCCCACACCGCCTCGCGGCGCCCCTCGAACGCGCGTGCGTCGAGGTGGTTGTGGGCGTCGAAGCTCACTCGTCCGGGATGAGGAAGCGTTGGCGGTGGGTGCCGCTGATCACCGACGGCATGCCGATCGTCTCGACCCGGAGCCGCTCGTCGAGGCCGCGCCGCAACGGCCCGATCTTCTCGGAGGGAAGCTCCACCCACACCTCGTGGAAGCCGTTGACGCGGTCGGTCGGCTGGCCCTCGTAGGTGACGAGCCGCCCGCCCACCGACGTCGCGACCTCCCGCAACACCTCGACCGCGTCCTCGCCCCACAGGCGGTACGAGGCCGGCGCCATGTCGTAAGGCAGCAGGTCCGCCCCCTGGGTCGCGACCTCCCGACGACCCGAGAACCCCTTGCCCGGCGCCGGCAACGGCCGCAGCGGGATCGACTCGGCGGCCTTCTTCGCCTCCTCCGGCGTCGCCCCGTCGCGCATCGCGTCGCCGACCGCATGCGCGCGCGGACGGTCGTTGAACGTCTGGATCGAGGCCTCCACCCCGGGCGTGGGGCCCGAGAGGCCGGCGACGAAGTACAGCACCGCGACCACGGCGAGCAGCAACAGGACCGGCCCTTCGAACGACGGCGCCCGGCCGGTGTTGGCATCACCGCGCACCATCACGCGAAGCCGGTTGAACAGCCCCTGCGGCGCCTCCTCCTCGGCGAGGCGTCGCATCGTCGACCGCAGCGCGCGCAGGTCGTCGAGCAGGTGCTGCATCTCGGGGTTCGCTTCCATCTCGGCTTCAAACAGCACGGCGGCAGCCCCGGTGAGCTCCCCGTCGAGCCAGGCGCTGAACCGCTCGTCGTCGGCGAACGGGAGGGCGGCGCCGCGGACCCCCTCGACGTGCGCCTCAAGGGGCGCGCGTGAAGGGTCGTCGGTCTGCGGCTGCGGTTCGGTTCCGTCGTTCTGGCCGGTCATCGCGTCTCCCCCGCACCGCGGGTCTTGGGGCCTTGGGTCAGCGCGCGCGCGAGCGCGAGGCGAGCCCGGTGCAATCGGCTGCGCACGGTGCCGGGCGGCAGCTCCAACAGCTCCCCGATCGTCTCGTAGTCCAGATCCTGCATGTCGCGCAACAGCAGGATCTCGCGGTGTTCGTCCTCAAGCGTCGCGAGCGCCGCCTCGACGCGTCGCGCGTCCCACCGCCGAGCGACCGCGCCTTCGGGGCTGACGCCGACCGTCGCGAGCGCCTCGGGCGGCGCGTCTTCCAGCGCGTCGTGACGGTCGCCCGCCCGACGAACGAACCGGGTCCGCGCGTTGCGCGCCTTGTTGAGCGCGATCCGGCGCAGCCACGTGTCGAAGCGCGCCTCGCCGCGGAACGTCGACAGCCCACGCCACGCCGCGAGGAACACGTCCTGAACGACCTCCTCGGCCGCGGCCCGATCACCGATCAGGCGCAGGACGAGCGACCACACCGACCGCTCATGCCGGCCCACGAGGTGCGAGAACGCCTCGGCGTCTCCTCCCCGCGCAGCCTGCACCCGATCGGCGTCGGACCCGTCCATCGCGCCCCCTGCCCGTCGTTGACCCCGTCCGAGCGTCCGGGTTCCTCGCCGACGGTCGAGGAAGCGTCAAGCCCCGCCGCGCCCGTCCGGGTCGGAGCGACCGAGGTAGACCCGCTTGCCCGTGCGCACGCTGCGCTCCAGCTCCTCGAGCCCCTGCCGGCCGTGCGGGACGATCGGCTTGCGGATCTTCGCGCCCTTGAATGTGGATCCGTCGAGGTTCGCGAGATCGAAGTCCGTCTCATCGATCATCGCCCCGTCAAAGCAACAGTCCTTGCAGTCCGCTTGCCAAAAGCTCGCGTTGCGGACGTTGCTGCCCCGGAAGGTGGCTCGGCTGAGGTTGCTGCCGGCAAACTTGGCCTCGGTGAGGTCGGCGCCATCGAAGCAGACGCCCGACAGGTCGAGGCCCCTCAGATCCGCCCGCGCGAGGCTGTGCCCACGCGCGACCAAGTCGGCGACCGATTTTCGGTTCAACGGGCGTGGGTTGGCCATGGCGACCTCCTCCAAGGTCGGGGGCGACGGGCTCGCCTCCTGCTGGCAGCGTACGAAACCTTGTCAACGGATTGCAAGCACCGCGGCGAGGGCGTACGTTGCGGGCCGATCCCTCGTCACCCGGGTAGAGCGGTCGGATGCCACGGAGGGTTGCATGGGGCTGAACGCAGCGGTGCTCGGGGGAGGATCGTTCGGCACCGCGTTGGCCGCACAGCTCGCGCGCGTTGGCCACCGCACGCGGCTGTGGGAGCGCCACGCCGACCGCGCCGCCCACATCAACGCGCACCACCGCAACCCGCGCTACCTCGTCGGCGTCGACCTGCCGCCGTCGCTCGAGGCCACGGCCGACCTCGGACACGCGCTCGCCGGCGCCGAGCTGGTCGTCCTCGCGGTGCCGAGCGTGGCGGCCCAGGGCGTGCTCGCCGCCGCCACCCCCCATCTCGAGGTCGGCACGTTCGTGTGCTGCGCGACCAAGGGGATCGACGACGAGACCCTGCTCCCGGTGGTCGATCTCGTAGACGCCGCCCTTCCCGACGCCCTGCGGGCCGGGGTGACGGTGTTCTCCGGGCCCACGTTCGCCGCCGAGCTCGCGGCGGGGCTGCCCACCGCCGCTGTCGTGGCGGGGAGCGAGGCCGCCGCCGCGTTCGTCAGCCGCGCGTTCCACGGGGGCAACGTCCGCTGCTACCACGCCGAGGACCGCGTCGGCGTCTGCGTCGGCGGGGCGGTCAAGAACGTCATGGCGATCGCCACCGGCATCTGCGACGGTCTGGGCCTCGGTGCCAACGCCCGCGCGGCGCTGCTCACCCGGGGGTTGAACGAGATCACGCGGCTCGTGGTGGCGATGGGCGGGGAGGCGCCGACGATGATGGGGCTCGCGGGCGTCGGCGACCTCGTCCTCACCTGCACCGGCGACCTGTCGCGCAACCGCCGCGTGGGGCTCGCGCTCGGCCAGGGGCGGGACCTCGCGTCGATCCTCGCGGAGTTGGGCCAGGTCGCGGAGGGGGTGGTGACCGCGCGGTCCGCGCACCGGCTCGCCGTCCTCAAGGGCGTGGAGATGCCGATCACCGAACAGGTCTACCGGATCGTCCACGAGGAGCGGCCGGCGGCCGAAGCGCTCGCCGAGCTGCTCGGACGCCGACGCCGCCACGAGCGCGACGACGGCTGAGTCGCGGCGACGTCCCGGCGCGGCGTGGCCCCCCCGGCCCTTCGTGGTTAGCGGCGCCCGACCGAAAGGAGCCCGTCATGGCCAACAGCCTCATCCCCCGCGCCACCGTCCACGCCTGGTCCGAGCAGATCGGCCAGCAGCTCGGAGAGCACGAGACGTCGATCCAGCGCTTGCTCAAGGATCAGCGTCGCCTCACCAAGTTCATCGAGACCTACGCCGAGCAGATGGGCCCCGGCACCGCCGGCGTCTGCGTCTACATGACCGGCGTCATCGCGCGGATGTTCGAGCTCGCCGGCGGCACGCTCAAGAGCGCCACCTGGGAGCAGGTCCGCGACGCCGAGCGCCGCGTGCTCGCCCAGCTCGACACCTTGCTGCCGCTCGACGAGGCCCTCGTCGACCGCTTCCACGGCCTCGCGCGCGCCCAAGCCCACATCCTCGACGAGGCGGCGATGGTGCTGATGCAGACCCCGTCCCCCGAGGGCCAGCCCGAGATGGACCCGAAGGAGTCGCTCAAGATCCTGATCGTGAGCTGGGTCGTCACCGAGGTGCTCGACGCGAACTGGCGGCCGCCCGCCGGCTTTGCGGGTGAGGCCAGCTACGCCTACCACCACATCGAGCCCAAGCCGCTGCCTGCGCTCCCCGCCACCTGAGCCCTCCAGCGGCCCGAGCGCGACGCGACGGCGTCCCACCGCGTCGTTCGGGCCCCGGCCCCGTGGCATCCGCGGGGGGCGAGGTTAGGCGGCGGCCACTCCAAGGAGAGAGCCGCCATGACCACCCGTCCCCCGCTCAAGGTCGCGATCACCGGCGCCGCCGGCAACATCGCCTACTCGCTCATCTGGCGCATCGCGAGCGGCGATTGCTTTGGCAAGGACCAGCCGGTCATCCTGCATCTGCTCGAGATCACGCCCGCGCTCGGCAAGCTGCAAGGCACGGTGATGGAGATCGTCGACTCGGCGTTCCCGCTCGTCCACGGCATCGTGGCGACCGACGACGCCAACGTGGCGTTCGCCGACTGTGACGCGATCTTCCTCGTCGGCAGCCGGCCGCGCTCCGCCGACATGACCCGCGCCGA
>JBJONI010000494.1:0-20859 GCA_046051915.1 Pseudomonadota bacterium | reverse complement strand
ATCTCCGCAGAGGACGCGCGCCGCGTCCCCGGCACCCAAGGCGACGTCCTCAAGGTCGTCGAGAACATGCCCGGCGTCGCCCGTGCCTCGCTCGGGACCGGCGCGATCATCGTGTGGGGTGCCGCGCCCGAGGACACGGGGGTCTACGTCGACGGCATTCGTATTCCCCGCCTTTACCACGACGGAGGGCTCCGATCGGTCGTGGGCTCGGAGATCGTCAAGGGCGTGGAGCTCGTCCCCGGCGGGTACGGCGCCGCGTGGGGTCGCGGTCTCGGCGGTCTTGTCACGGTCACGACAAAGCCGGTCGGGGAGCGAGCAGGCGTTCACGGCGCCGCACAGGCCGACGTCTACGACGGCGGCGCCTACGTGGAGGGCGCGACGGCCAAGGGCCTCGGGTTTGGCGTCGGCGGGCGTGCGAGTTGGGTGGCACCGCTGCTTCGTGAGTTCTACCCGGACGTCGAGGACACATTTCCGGTCCCACGCTCTTGGGACGCGACCGCGCGCGTCGGGGGACGTCTGGGCGCCAATCGACATCTCGACCTGACCGCGATCGCATCGTCGGATCAAACCACGCGGACGGCGCCCAACCCCGACCCCGCGCGTGAGACGGCAGAGACGCGCCGCCTCGCCTTCCAGCGCGCCTGGCTGCGCTACACGGCGGAACCGGGCGACGGGTCGTCCACGCGCGTTCTGATCGGCGGCGGTGCGGACCAAGCCGACCAGGTGTCGACCTTCGGACCCGTGGAAACGTCGGTCCGCAGCGACACCGCGACCGCCAACGTGCGTGCGTCCCACCGTCGACGCGTGGGCGACCGCTGGGTCGTCGAGGTCGGCTTCGACGGCGCGATGGATCGCCACCACATCGTTCGGCGCGGATCGATCGGCATGCCGACCCGAGAAGGCGATGTCCGGGCGTTTGGACAGCCGCCGCCGGACCAGATCGGCACCGACGACTTCACGGTGACGCAGATCGGGGTCGCGCCGTCTGCAGAGGCCGAGGCGACCCTCGTGCCGGACCGCTTGGTCGCAACGTTCGGCCTACGTTTTGACCCGTACGTCCGATCGGTCAGCCGCGCCTTCCCAGCGTCCGGCATCTCGCCCACACACGGCTTGCTTCTGTCGAACTTCGCGGCGGAACCACGCGGGACGCTGCGTTGGACGCCCGCGGAGGGCGCGTTCGTCACGGCGTCAGCCGGCTTGTACCACCAGCCCCCAACGGCGGCGGACCTGTCGGCGACCTTCGGCAACCCCACGCTTCCCACGGCGCGTGGTTGGCACGCGGTGCTCGCCGCCGGCGCGCGGCCGGTGGCACCCTTGTCCGTGGAGGCCACCGCCTTCTACACGGAGACGCGCGACCTCGCGATGCGCAACCCGGCTGCGGAGCCAGCACGCGCCGAGGCGCTGCTGCCCATCGGCTCCGGACGCACCTACGGTGCCCAGGTCATGCTCCGCCTCGACCCCGTCAAGGGCGTCTACGGCTGGGCGTCGTACACGCTCGCATGGGCCCAACGCCGGAGCACACCCGACGCCGCATGGCGCCCCTCGGACTACGACCAACGCCATGTTCTGACGACCGTCGCCGGCGTCCGCCTGCCTCTCGACTTCGACGTTGGGCTCCGCGCCCGCGTGTCGACGGGCTACCCTCGGACGGAGGTCGTCGGGGCGTACTACGACAGCCGTCGCGACTTGTACCAACCGTTGTTCGGGGATCAGAACCAGCTTCGCCTGCCCACGTTCTTCCAGCTCGACGTCCGCGTCGCCAAGGCGTTCAAGGTCGCGACCTCGACCGCCGAGGTGTACCTCGACGTCCAGAACGTCACCAACCAACGGAACGTCGAAGAGTACGTGTACAGCGGCGACTTTCAGCAACGCGGGGCGCTTCGCGGCCTCCCGATTCTGCCCGTCCTCGGCCTGCGGTGGAGCTTTTGATGCCACGCCCCGTCGTCCTCGTGTCGCTCGTCGTGATGGCGTGCGTGGAGCCTCTTGGCGACACCTCGCCGCAGGTCGACGGCCCTCGCATCCTCGCGGTCGCCGCCTCACCGCCCGAAGTGGCGCCGGGCGACAGCGTCACGCTCGAAGCGCTCGCCGTCGACGCTGACGGTCCCCGGCCCGACCTCGCGGTTCGGTGGGCCGGTTGCTTGGCTCGCAAGCCATTGGCGGAGTTGGGACCGGTCGCGCCCGCCTGCCTCAGCGGCGAAGAGGGCGCCGTCCTCACGTTGGAAGACGGCGTCTCCACCACCATGACGGTCCCGACCGACGTGTGCGCGCGCTTCGGCCCGAACCCGCCGCTGCCCACCGAAGGTGCGGTGGCCGGACGTCCCGTCGACCCCGACACGACCGGCGGGTACCACCAGCCGGTCGTCGCCGCGCATCCCGACACGCAAGCCCTGACCCTCGGCGCGGTCCGGGCGCGATGCGGACTCGCCAACGTTCCCCAAGAGACCTTCGTGTACTGGAACCAAAACTACCAAAACAACGTCGCGCCGACGATCGCCGCGTGGACGCTCGACGGTGAGCCGTTCGAGGACGACGCCACCGTGTCCGCGGCCCAAGTTGCCCGCATCGGCATCACGTGGCCAGTCTGCCCGGTGTCGACGCGCTGTGGTGACGGTGTCTGCGGTTCCGACGAGGACCGTGCGACGTGTGCGGACGACTGCACGGTGGTCGCTGGGTGCGCGGGCGCAGAGACGTACGTGCGCTACGACGACGCCGCGCGCACGTTCGAAACGCAGGTGGAGGCCCTTTCTGCGACCTGGTTTGCGACGGGCGGCGCGTTTGAAGTGGCGCGAAACGGGGTGAAGGACGCGGAGAGCGACCGCGTCGAGAACGCCTGGACCGCCCCCGACGCACCGGGGACCTTGTGGCTCTGGGCCGTTCTTCGGGACGAGCGCGGCGGTGTCAGCTTCGACGCTCGGCGGCTCGTCGTCGCTCCGTAGATCGGGACACGCCGCGGCCGCCCGGACCGGCTAAACCCCGGACGCGGAGCGACGATGCGAGCAGCAGGGTTGGCGTTGGGATGGATGGCCTGCGCAGGCGCGCCGAGCGCGTCGCATGTGCCTCCGGTGAGCCGGACCCCCGAGCGTCCCGTGCCCGTGGCCACCGGCGCGGTGGCGCTCGCGAGGACCAGCGAGGGCCTCGTCCTCGATCTGCCCCCGTCCAGCCTGCCGCCAGGGTCGCGCGTCGAGGAGACCTTCGCGCTTGGCGCGCCGACGACGCAGAAGGCCGGCGCGTACGGCTGGCCGTTGCCGTTCGACCCGTCGTTGGTGGCGACACCCCAGAGCGGCGCGAGGACGTTCGGATTCTACGCCCCGCCGTCGATGGCGCTGCAAGTCGACGGCATCGCCGTGCCCTTCGAGCGCCTCGCGACCAAGCCCGGAACCTGGGGCTACGACGCCGAGACGCTGTGGTTTCGACCAACCGGCGCGACCCCGCAACCGCCCGGGCACCTCACGGTGCACTTCCCGCGCGGGGCGGAGGCCGAGCGTCGCTTGCATCTGACGACCAGTGGTCTGACGCCCCAGGCGTTCGCGCTGCGCGACGTGGTCCAAGGCACCGACGCGCAGCGCGGCGTTTACCTCCCTGCCCCTGCACGCGCGACCTGGACGATCAACGTCCCCCTCGGAACGCCGATGCTCCGCTTCGAGGCCTCGATTTTGCAGGGCGCTCTCCGGCGCCACACGTCGGACGGCGCGAGCGTGTCGGTGACCGTCCGGACAGCCGACGGCGAGCACGTCGTCCTCGCGACGCCGATCCAGCCCGGGGACCGCGTGCCGGTGGACGCCCCGCTCAGCGCCTGGGCCGGCCAATCGATCCAGCTGTCGGTGACGACCTCGCCCGGCCCGTCGCCCGTCGCCGATCGCGTGTTCCTCGCCGAGCCGATGGTGGTGGTCCCCTCGCCTCGCCCACGGCGCATCGTCGCGTTGTTCCTCGACACCGTGAGACGGGATGCCCTCGGCGCCTACGGCAAGACGACGTTCCCCGCGACCCCCAAAATCGACGCTTGGGCGAACGCGGCGATGCGGTTTGAGGACGCACGGACCGTCGCGCCATGGACCTTGCCGAGCGCGAGGACCGCCCTCACCGGTGCGGAGCCGGAGGCCTGGAGCCGCACGCAAACGCTCCCCGCACGCCTCGCCGAGGCGGGGTGGGTCACCGAAGGCCTCGTCGCCAATGCGTTCCTCTCGCCCGCGTTCGATGGGCATCGCGGCTTTGGTCACTACGCGTTCCACCACCTGCAACAAGCCGACAAGACCGTGGACGACGCGCTCGGCATCCTTGCGGCGCATCCCGATCGCGACGTGTTCCTCTGGCTGCAGTTCATGGAGGCGCACCTCCCGTACCGCGCGCCCGACCGCTACGACGGCTTGTTCGCCGGCGCGCCGCCCGACAGCCTCCGCGAGCTCAGCAAGGCTCGCCTCGATCGCCTCAGCCCCGACGCGCCCGAATTCCCTGCGATACGCGACCACGTTCGGGCACGCTATGCCGAGCAACTGCGGTTCCTCGACGACGAGATCGCGCGTTTGCTGGCCGCGCTGGGTCCCGACGTGACCATCGTGATCTTCAGCGATCATGGCGAAGAGTTCTGGGACCACGGCAGGTTCGAGCATGGGCACGCATTTGGCGATGAGCTGCTCCGCGTCCCTCTCCTGCTCTACGATCCGCGGCTCCCCGCCGGGGCGTACACGGGCCCCGCGTCTTTGGCCGATCTGGCGCCCACGCTCCTCGAGCTTGCCGGCTGCAGCAGCGGAGCACCGTTGGGGCGCAGCTTGGTCGGGCCGCTATTTGGTGAGGACGTTCCGGCGTTCGCCGACCGTGTCCGCACCTTTGGACGCCCCCTGTATGGAGAGGACGGCTGGGGCTACGTCGCCGGCGATCTCAAGTGGTGGACGCGTGACGGGCGTGACCGCGAGATCGATCTCCGCGCGGATCCCAGCGAATCGACACCGCGGGATGTGGCCGACGCCGAGCGTGCGGCGGTGCTGAGCGCGGCGCTCGGCACGCCGGTCGTCCGCGCCATCCGCGTGGCCCTCCCGCAGGGCCGCGACGAGACCGCCGACGAAGCGATCTTGCGGGTCCCGGGCGGCGTGCGGGAGGCCTGGCCCGCCTACGACCCAAGGGCGTTGGCGGAGGGCGTGCAGATCGCGGTCCAAGGCGACACGGTTCGTGCGTCCGCGCCGGCCGACCGCACGCTGCCTGCGGCGATTTACCTCGTCCCTCAGGCCGCGTTGCGCACGCTCCAAGGCATCACGGTCGACGTCAAGGGCACGCATGTCGGCAGCTTCGGCCCGTCGACCGGGTGGGATGCCGCGCGGGGACGCCGAGTCGCCGAAGGCGCACGCCAAGGCGAAGCTCGGTTGGAGCTGACCGAGGCGTGGGCCGTCGCTCCCTTCGGGGAGGCCATCCACACCGACACCCAAGGTGCCCTTCACGGGCTGCTTCGTGAGCTTGGCTACGTCGACGAGTAGCGTACGGCGCTGGGGTCAACCCAACCGAAGGGGCGTCGTGGCATCGGCACCGAAACTCGGCATCACCACGCCGACCTGTTCCAGCAGCGCGAGGTGCAAGCGGCCTATGGACGCGTCCGGGACATCCAACACGCGGTCGCCACGCACACCGAGCCCGCGCCCCCCGACCACCGCAACGGGGAGGTCGTACTCGGCGTGGACCATCGGGTCCGACATGCCTGCCAGAACCACGACGATCGTGCGGTCGAGCAGCCGACCGCCATCGCACGTCGGCGTGGCGTCCAACGTCCGCAGGATCGATGCCACTTTGTCCATCTCCCACCGACAGATCGCGCGGTACGGCTCCACGAAGGAGGGATCCACGTCCCAATGAGAGAGCGTGTGGTGATCAAGACCCAGGCCGAACTGCGGGAAGACGCGGCGCGAGTTCTCGCGGCCGAGCGACAGGTTGACCACGCGAGACGTCCCCGACGCGAGCGCCAGCGCGGCGACGATCCCGAGTTCGTCGACGCGGCGACCCGGCGAAAACGGGTCGTCTGAGACGGGCCACGCGCCGATGCTACACGGCGCCTCCACCTTCTCAGACGCAGCGGCCGCGCGCTGGAGCGCATCGACCCACGCGGCGACACGCGGCCGGTCCGCGGACGGCAGCGACGGCAACACCTTCTCGGTGCGAAGCGCGACAGCGTCCGCGGCGGCCACCTGACGCTGGAGGAACAAGTCCGCCGGGACACCCGCCGGCACGACGTCGAGGCCGAACAGGCGGCTGCGCACGCCCGCCGGGTCCGTCTCCGGCAGGACAGGCGTCTCCCGCCCTCGCCAGGAGATGTGTCCGTAAAACGTGCACTCATCGCGGTCGGCGACCTTGGAAGGCAGGCATGGCCCCTGCTCTTCCGCACACAGCACGAGGGCATCCTCGCCCCATGCGTCGGCCGCGACCTGGTCGACGCTCCTTCCGCCTGTCGCACCGACCGGCGCCCGCGATGACAGATCCTCCCCCGTGAGGATCGAGGGGGCGAGGTTGGCGTGCGGGTTGTCATAGCGAAACGCGAGCGGCGCGTGCCGAAGCCCACGGACGACAAGCATCTCGTCCCGCCACGGCGCCAGCGGCGACAGTAGCGGCGACAACGTATCCAGCGACAGCGTCCCAAGTGCCCAATCCTGAATCCACACCCCGTTCGGCACGTACACGAACATCAGGTTCGCTCCGGCCAGCGCCGTGTCCTCCGCCTCGGCGGCGCCCCACTTGGCGAGCCACGGCAACCCCGCTGCCGCTCCCACGGATGCGAGCACGCCTCGACGGGTCCAACCACGTCTCATGGTTCGTCCTCCCCACGACGACGAAACGCGTCCGATCGGAGGGCATCGCGCAACCACGCCGCCCCACTGGACGCCGCGTCGAGCGGCCCGATCGCGCACGCGACCGCCGGTGTCGGAACGGCTTGCACCAGCCACGTGCCAAGGAACGACGCGGCACACGCGGCAAACGCGTCGTCGCGGGTCAGCCACGCGACGACCGCCTCCGGTGACCCCAGCTCCGTCCCGTCCTCGAGCGCCCAAGATCGTTCGAGGGGTGCCACCTCGCGTGCGCGACCCACCGCATCGAAGCCCTCGAGCGACAGGCCCAGTGGGTCCAGATGGTTGTGGCACGCTGCACAGGCGGGATCCTCGCCGATCGACGCGAGGACAGACTCGATCCCCGCACCCGGCGCAACGTCGTCCACGGACGGGATGACCGCGGGTCGCTCACCCACTTCCAAACAGTGCAGCCGCTCCCACAGAAAACGCCCGCGCCGGGTGGGAGACGTCCGTCCGACCTGACTGTGGGCGGCGAGCGTCGCGGCGTCGGTCAACCAGCCCTGCATGCGGCCCGGCACCTCGACCCAACCCGTCGACGCCGCGACGCCGTAGTGCGCGGCGAGCGTCGCATCGACCCAGGTCGTCGGCGCAGCGAGAAGCGACGCGACCGAAGCGCCATCGAGCAAGACCCGCCGTAGGCGCTCCACAGCCGACTGGGTCATCGCCGCGCGGAGAGGCGCATCCAATGCGGCCCCCTGCTCGGAGAGCACGTCGAGCGCATCCAGACCCAGCCACCCCACCACCAGGTTGTGGAGGAACCGGTCTGTCCGTGGATCCTGCAGCATCTGGTCGAGAACTTCGTCCTCGCTGCACCCCGGCGCCTGCCACGCGGTGTCTGCACACGCGAGGATCGACACGTCAGGGACGGACTCCCACAGAACGGTCGCCCACCGCGCCGCGAGCTCGTGGGGGCTTCGCGTGCGCGGGCCCTGCTCCGCAGGCGCCTCGACCAAGAACAGGAACGCCGGATCGAGCAACGTGGCCAGAAACGCAGCCCCAAGGCCGTCGTAGACATCCGCCCCGCCCGACGCCTCCACGAGATCGATCAACCGATCGATGGCCTCCTCCGTGACGGGCCCACGCCACGCGACGCGAGCAAACGACCCCACGACTTCCCGGACACACGCGGCGTCGCCGCGGGGGTTGCACGTCACCCATCGGTCCAAAGCGGGGCTGCGCCGCCGGGGACCCGCTTCGCCAACACTCGGACGGACGTGGATGGAGGCGACCGAGGCGAAGCGGGTCGCACTCGGCACGATCTGCGCGGTCAGGCGGTGACGGCCCGGTTCCAGCACCACCTCGGTCACGTGATGCAAGCCCTCGTCGCCCTCGTTGACGAGGACGACACGCTCGACGAGCGTTCCATCCAGTTGCACGACCACGATCGCGTCGTCATCGACCAGGGCGTCACCTTCTTGGAACAGCGTCTGACGGCGACCAATGAGATCCACCGCGTACACGCCGGCTTCGGGGATGTCGATGTCCCAACCGATCGTCGCCGCCTCGGTGAACACGGCGAGCGGCTCGTCATGGGTCAACGCCACCTCCGTCGTGGCGGCTTCGGCCGGGTCGACACGCAGCGCGACGTCTCCGGCGCCGTCGAACACGGAGGAGATCGCTTCGGCGGCGACTCGAAGCCATGCCGACGCCCACGGCGTGTCAAGCCGCTGCGCCTCGGTGGTGACGTCGAGGCCACCGTCCTGAAGGTCAGCGGGCAAGGACAACGAGAGCGCCGCGTCGACGTCGAGGAGGTCCTCGAGCGCGTAGCCGAGCTGACGGCGTGACAAGCGGTGCAGCGCCGGAGCTGGCGCGGCCTCACACGCAGCAGCCAGAGGGCCGGGATCGTCCACCGGAGGGGACGTGCTCGTATCGCACGCCGCAAGCAGCGCCGATCCGACCCAAGCCACGTGCCACGAGATGCGCAAAGCGCCTCCGTGGCGGCATCGTCTCGCAAGCCGTCACGCCGCACAATGGCATCAAGTGCCGCGGACCAACGCTTGACGCAGCGCCACTCGGTTGCGCCTCAGAGGGGTGGCACCCGCGACTTCAACCCAAGACGAAAAGCCCCGACAAAATCCAAGGATGCCCCCACGGCGACGGTGCCGCCGACCGTCGACGTCTCAGGGACGCGGCCCTGAACCAACAGCCCCTTGACCCACGTCGACAACCCAAGCCAACGGACCAACCGTGTCGTCAGGCGCACCTCGCCCGAACCGCGCAGCCGAAGGTCCGATGTGTCGTCCTTGGGGGTGTCACCGAACACCTGCACATCCCACAACGTCCCGAGCGTCAGCGCCGAGCGCTTCAGCAAGTCGAGCCGCGTCTCGATCTCGAGCCGCCCCCCGAACTCCGTGGGTTTGTCGGGCAGCCGCGCCATGTCCCGGTTGGCGAACGCACCCAGCCGCAACCGCCGAAGCGCACCGATGCTCGAGAGCGAGAGGCCGGTGGTGAACGACAGGTCGGACTGTCGCGTGAGCAGGTCGCCGAGCGCGTCGACACCGGGTGTGAACTCGGAGTCGAACAGGACCTCGCCGTACGGCATGGCCCGAACCTTGGCCTTGAGCGGAAACGCGGCTGCGGGCACGGAGAACGACGTGCTCAGTCGCCAATCATCGGCCGTTTCCTTGGCATCCTCGTCGTCGATGACCAGTCGCGTGTACGCGGCGCGCGCGCGCGCATCGACCGCGAACTTGGCACTGGAGACGTCGATCGCGAGATCGAGGTCCCCTCCGAGCGTGAAACTCGACGGGCTGTTCAGCAGCGTCTCCGGCACCGCCGCAAAGCGCTCGGTTCCGGCGCCCTGAAACCGCTCGACGGTCAGGGCGAGCCGCCGAGCCCGAAACACGGTTTGAAGTGGCTTGTCGGCGGGCTTGCGCGCGGCGACGCCCGCGACGAAGGACGCCCCGTTCGCCGCACGCCACCGGTCGATCGCCTCGCCGACCGTCTCTGCGAGGGTCTCCGGTGCGCCGTCCACACCGCGCAACAAGGCGCGCTTCGGGGCGTGGAGAACGAGGTCCACGGCGGCGGCGTCGAGGAGGCTGCCGAGGGCCGTGGTCCGGCGCGTTCGATCGGTGGTGACGACATGGTAGGTGCGCTCAGGTTCGACGCCTCGACCGTCGATCGTAGCGGCGCGGTCCCGCGTACTCGCTCCGCACACTGTCGGGATCACACCGTCGGCCAGATGCAGGAACTCTTGCATCCGGTCGCCGTCAACGCGGTGGACCTCGACCTCCTCGCCCGTCGCCAGGCGCTGACGGACCTGCAACGCCGTCCAGCCGCCGGGGAGAGACTCTCGGCGCGGCGGCGGGACCCAGAAAGCGACGTCCGCGCCCGACACCTCCAGCATCGCCTCGCACACCAGCCGCTCCCACACGACCTCGTCGACCCCATCGAGGGGACGACCTGTGGGCGCGATCACCACCCGGTCGAGACCGGCATAGGCGTCCAGCAACCGAGCGGTGACCTCGTCCTCGAGCGCGTCGATCGACGGGCTCGAGGCATCCACCTGCCGCGGGGTCGCGTGAAGCCCCTCGACGGCGCCGTCGTCGCCAAACCGGAACGACACGACCGTGGGACCGTCCATCGGCAACGTCAACGGCGCCGAGCGCACGCCGTCAGCCACTTCCCGGAGGGTGGTTTGAAATCCCGCGACGCGGAACGTCGCCGCACGGGGATCCCCCAGGAAGGCGTCGACCCCATGGAGGCGCGGCAGCATCGACGCCGCGACGTCGGGTTCGAGGCGCCCCAGCAGGACGACGAGATCTGGCGGGTCCGATGTCAGCTCTGCGAGCGCCGCCTCCACGGCCTCCACGGGGTCGATGAGACGGATACCGGCCGCCGCAAGCGAGGGCACCTCGTCCGCCAGGGCCGGGTCGAGGACGCCCAAGAAGGCGACGTCGCGGCCCGCGATCTCAGCTCGAATCGAGGTTGCAAGCGCAAGCGACGGATCGGTCGACCGCCAGTTGGATGCCACCCACGGCAGGCCCCCCGCGCGGAACAACGCGCCGGGCCCCTCGAGGAGTTCGCCTCGCCCTGGCACGAGCGCCACCGGGTCGAGGGCACGTAGCGCTTCCCACGCGACATCCCGCAGCAGGTGCAGGCGCCCGGGGCGGGTGGCGCTGAAGCCGTCCAAGAAATCCCCGGCGTGGACAAACCGCGCGCCGGGGGAGGAAGCGATCGCGGTCTGCAGGTCCGCCACGTGACGTGCCGGCTCCCGATGCGGACGCGCAATCTGCCACCAAACCGCTGTGGCCGACTCCTTGGAGAGGTCATGCCGGAAACCCGTCCGCAGGGTCCAACCCGCCGATTCCGGCATCGTCGCTTCGCCCTGCGTCAACCAGAACACCCGCAAGTCCCCGCGGGAACACGTGCGAAGCAAGGCCGGTTCGGCCGAGACGTCGCTCCGGAACGTGGGCGCCGCCGCAACCGGCGCGACCCAAGCCTCAAACAAGGTCGTGTAGCGCAAGACCTCTGCGCCCGCGTCGCACGCGATCGGGGCCGTGGCGGAGAGCCAAGCACGGGCGCCCTCGACCGAGGCGTCCTGCGCCCACAGTACGGCATCGCCACGTGCGAGGAATCCGTGGACGGGTCGCGAGTCGACCACGCGTGCCTTGGACGCGTCGTCCAATTGGCGATGGAGGTCGAAACGCTCGATCCCGCGCCCGAGCCCTCGGGGGCCCCCCGTGGTCACAAGGACGACGTCGTCGGCTTGGGCCACGACGCTCCACGCCGTCAACCACACCATCCAAGCCAACATCGCCGCCTCCGCGCCGCGGCCTTACTCCGTCGGGAAGCCTGCCGCCTTCCAAGCCGCCGTCCCGCCAAGGACGTTGACCGGCTTACGACCCGCCGCCGCCAACTGTTGACTCGCCGCCAAGCTTCGACGACCGCTTTGGCAGATGACGTAGACCGGCGTCCCGGCGGGTCCGATCTCATCGAGGCGGGTGCTCAGGAGATCGAGCGGAACGTTTCGCGCGCCCGGAACGTGACCCGCCGCGTACTCCTCCGGGGTGCGGACATCGATCAGAACCGCGGACGCCGCGAGCGCCGCACGAAGCCCGGCGACCTCGATCTGCAGCACGCCCTCCGACGCCGAAGGCTGCGGTCCCGCCGCCGTCTGCGCCACGCCCTCGGGCCCGGCACAAGCGACCGCCAACACCACCCACATTCCGACAAGCCTCGTCATGACGTCCTCCTAGAACAGCGCTGTCACTTGGAGCGACAACCGATCGCTCATCGCACGCCCGATCGCCTGCGCATCCCCGCTCCCACGAGGGGCGCCCAGCAGCCGCAGGTCGTAGTCGAGCATCACACGAACCCGCGGGTCGGGCTCCACAGTCAGGTTGACCGTCCCCGTGTGGAAAACGCGGAGGTCCAGATCGCTGTCGTAGCGACGCGCCAAGCCGTCGTAACGCAGGCCCCCAGCCATTTTGCCCCGACGGTAGGTGAACGCCGCGTTTCCGCCGATCGCCTCTCCCTCACCCGCCACCATCACGGGCAGGTTGGCGAACGGCGGCTGCGCGCCCAGTTCGATCATGCCCGACGCCTGAACGACCTCGACGCGGGCCTGCACCCCGGACGCGAGGACCGACGCGCCACCTCCGCGGCGGATGCGGTCGTACCGCACGCCGTCGAGCATGCGCTGGCCCTGCTGCCAGAACATCCACAGCCGGACTTCCTCCCTCCGAACACCATGGTCATCCGCCTCGGCACGCCACGGCACCCAAGACACGCGGCCGGTCACGTCCTTGCCGTTGTCATCGTCCGTACCCGCCCAAGCCCCGTTCGACAGCGCCAACGCGTACGAGATCTCCGTGGATCCGACGGCGAAGGTGTCAAACGCCTGAACCGCGAGGTCTCGGTAGCCGCTGAAACCACCGACGTACGCCCCGTCGACCACGCGGTTCTCGCCGAGGAGTTGGGCGGTGGTCGGGGTGATGCTGACGAACTGCGCCGCTGCCGGGTTCATCTCGAGCGCCTCCTCGCCGAGCGGAAGCTTGAACTTCCCGATGCGGAGACGCACACCCGGTATGTAGGAGATCGAGACGCTGGCGTCGGTGAGGACCACCGGGTCCTCGCGCGTGAGCGCGTTAGCCCCGAACTCCGCCGCGAGGAGGTAGCCAAGGCGTCCGCTGGTCTTGGGGACCGCGCCGCGTACACCCAGGCGCGCGCGACGAACCGACAGGCCCCACGTGGCGTCCCCCGACCCGATGCGGTTGAACGTGGGGACCTCGCCCTCGTACGGCAGCAGCCCCTCAGAGACGAGCCCCGTGACCGGCTTGGCGCCGACGAGGCCCTCCGCGAGCGCCTGCGCAAAGCCCCAAACGCGGACGGGCGCGGCGTCCGCAGGCTCCGTCCCCTGCAGCATCGGCCAGTCCGCAGCCCATCCGAGGGACGCCAGGAGAAACACCCACACTCAATACCTCGCGTCGCGGGGTCTTCCGCCAGCGGGCCAGTCTTCACCCTTGCGGGCGAAATCGGGGCGTGGCTTGGCCGTGAAGAACGCAGCGACATCCACGGCTTCCTGCGCGCTCAGCGTCCCACCTTGGCCCATCGGCATGTTGTGTTGTACGAACGCCGTCGCCGTGTCGAGCCTCGCCATACCGGCGCCCAGGTTGAACGAGTCCGGACCCCAAAGCGGCGGAAACGCGTACGCACCCTCAGCGCCTGGGAGGCCTTGACCGTCCGCCCCGTGGCAGCCGGCACAACGGGCTCCGTACAAAGCCTCCCCTCGACCCGCATCGGGGGCCGGCTGGTGCTCGAGTTTGGGGAACCCTCGCCCTTGCACGGGGACGCCCACCGGCTGGCCCTGAGAGAGCCACGTCATGTACGCCTCCAAGGCGACGAGGGCCGGGTCGTCGTGCGCCAGGCGACGCCCGTTGAGGCTCCGCTCGAAGCAGTCGTTGATCCGATCCTCGAGGAGGTTGACCCTCGCATTCCTCGCTCGGTACTCGGGAAAGACGGCGGTGATCCCCACCCAAGGCCCCGCAGCGGGCACCGTCCCGGCTTGCAGGTGGCAAGAGCTGCAATGCAACCGGTTGCCCACGGCATCGGGGCGGCGCTCGAACGTATGGAGTGCGAGGTCCCGACCCTCTCGGATCGCGTCACCCAACGGCCCCGCCGGGATCGTCGCGGGATCCGGCGCGACCCAACCGCCCACCACCGCCGCCGGGGCGATCGCGGCGGCGGGCAGCGGGTCGGCAGCGACGCCGTCAGACACGGCCGTCCCGACGTCGGCCGCACCGCACCCGACCAGCATGACGATGACGCCCAAGCCCGCCTGCATCGCTCCCCCGACACGCAGCCTCATGCCAAACCCGTGCCTGCGATGTGAGCCACGCCTCAGGGATCGTCGACGCGCGCCCACCCCACCGCCTCACGCGCACACAGACGGCGCGGCGCCCACCATGTGTCGGCGGGCTCGCGCAGATGGACCTCGCCAACGGTTGCGCGACCACACCGGGCCTCCCGTTCGCCGGCGAGGCACACGCTCCCGGACCCATCGACCAGCACCACCGCGAGCACCTCCCGGTCACCCGGCCACGTCGCGGAGCGACCCTGCACACACACCCGACGGTCGAGTCGACCGTCCCGCCACGCTGCGGGGCCCATCGCCACCGCGACGCCGTCGAAGGGGGCGTTGGCATCGATCTGGCGAAGCGCCCGCCACGGTGCCAAACAACCTGCCACCAACGCCCACACGCTCCATCGCCATGCACGCACAACCACCTCCACCCACCCCATGCAGGATTCGCGGCAGGCGGCGATGGCGTCCTCCCGTCGGCTTCCGCAGGCGTTACAGGACCTCCGGGGGTCGGCATGCGCACACTCGCGGGGAAGACGCTGTTCATCACCGGCGCAAGCCGCGGCATTGGCAAGGCGATCGCGCTGCGGGCCGCCTCCGACGGCGCCAACGTCGTGATCGCCGCCAAAACCGAGACGGCGCACCCCAAGCTCGAGGGCACGATCCATTCGGCGGCGTCGGAGATCGAGGCCGCTGGGGGGCGCGCGCTGGCGGTTGCGTGCGACGTCCGCGACGAGGCCGCGGTGCAACGCGCGGTCGACGCGGCGGCGGACGCCTTCGGCGGCATCGACGTCGTCGTGAACAACGCGAGTGCGATCCAGCTCACCCCCACGGACATGACGGAGATGAAGCGGTTTGACCTCATGCACGGCGTGAACACCCGCGGGACGTTCCTCGTAACGAAGCTGGCGCTCCCCCATCTCCGTCGCGCGTCCAACCCGCACGTCCTCACGCTGTCACCACCCCTCAACCTCGACCCACGCTGGTTCGGCGCCCACCTGGCCTACACGCTCGCCAAGTACGGGATGAGTCTGTGCGTTCTCGGGCACGCGGAGGAGTTGGCCACCGAAGGGATCGCGGTGAACGCCCTTTGGCCCCGCACGACGATCGCCACGGCCGCCGTCCAAAACCTCCTCGGAGGCGACGCCATGGTTCAACGCAGCCGTTGGCCATCGATCATGGCCGACGCGGCCCACGCCATCCTGACCCGCCCGGCGCGCGTCTGCACGGGGAACTTCTTCCTCGATGACGAGGTGCTGGCAGAGGAAGGCGTCACCGACCTGACGCGCTACGCCGTCGACCCCGCGTTTGCCGACGCCTTGGTCCCGGACCTGTTCCTGTGAGCCTGCGGCGACAAGCCGGTCGGTTCCTCGTGGTGGGCGTGGTCGCCACCGTGGCCGACTTCTCCACCCTCACCGCGCTATGGAGCACGGGTCTCGCCGTGTTCGCCGCCGACTACGTCCACCTCCCGCCGGACGTCGTCGCGAAGTCCGGCGCCTTCGTCGTCGGCACCACCGTCGCATGGCACCTCAACCGCGTCTGGACCTTTGCCGACACGACCCCCCGCGCCGGACAAGGCCTGCGGTTCCTCGCCCTCTACCTCACGACGTTCGGACTGAACGTCGGCACCTACCACGTGGCGCTGAGCGCCCTCGCCGGCTTCGGCGCGGCGGGCCACACCGTCGCATTCCTCGCCGCGACCGCCACCAGCACACTTGCCAATTTCGTCGGGCAGCGCACGTGGGTTTTTCGCTAGGCCGCGTTCACACCCACGCGGCGACGATGCCGTCGTGGCCGATCGGCAGGCCGTCCACCGCCCAGCGTGCGACCTGGCGGTGGTACGCGCGGGCGACCCGGTCGGCGGGGTTCCGCCCCACCGCGTCGGCGAAGAACCCAGCAGCGCTCGCGATTTCGCGATCCTCGAGCGCCTGAAGACCTCTGGCGAACGCCGCGTCCGCCTCGACGGATGACGCAGCCCGCACGGTCTGGGGGTCCACGATCTCGCGCACCGAGATCACGCCGTCGCGCCCCCTCACGCGGATCCGACCGAGGTCGCGCATGTCGGGGTCAAGCGGTCCGGGATGCACCGCGTCCGAGACGAGCGTGGCGAGGCGAAACGGTTTGGTCAGCGCTTGAAGGCGCGACGCGAAGTTCACCGCGTCGCCGATCGTCGTCAGCTCGACCCGATCGTGATGCCCGACCACCCCGAACATCACCTCACCGCGGTGGATGCCGATGCCAATGGCGAGTGGATCGTCCCCCTCCCGTGTGGCATTGAAGGCGTGAACGGCCGCATGCAGGCGCCGGGCCGCGCGCATCGCTCCGGCGCCATCGGCCGGGAACACCGCGAGCACCGCGTCCCCGAGGTACTTGTCGACGAATCCACCCTCCTCGCGCAGGACAGGGACGACCGCCGCGAGGACGTCGTTCACGAAGCGGAACGAGCCCTCCGCACCCAAGCGCTCGGAACGAAGCGTAAAGCCGCGCATATCGAGGAACAGGACGGTCAGCGTCGCACGTTGGCCGACGCCTGCACGGAGGCCCTCCAGGCCCTCCGCGCCGAGCACGTCGAGCAGCCCCATCGGCACCAGACGCTGGAGCGCCTCCGCCGCTCGATCGGCCGCCTGCTGAGACTGACGAAGGCGAACACTCAGCGCGTAGCTCAAGAACAGCGCCTCCAGCACAAGGCCGGTCTGCTGCGCGTAGTTGGTGATCACGTTGGCGGGGAGGATCCCGAACTGGCGAGAGGTCAGGAGCAGGTTGCCCACGAAGAAGAAGGTCCACCCGAACAAGTAGGCGGTCGCGGCCTGCTCGCCGCGGCGATGCGCCTGAAGCCCGACCAGCACCGCGGAGAACAACTGCAGCAGGACCGAAGAGAGTCCGACATACGCGAGCGTTCGGAAATCCGTGTTTGCCCACGCGGCGACGCCGACCACCATCGTCGCGGGCGGGACGACCAACGACCACCACGCCCACGACCGCGCCTCGACACGCAGCAAGCGGATCGCGAACAACGCGAGATAGACCGCGATGCTCAACACCAACCACGGTGACACGATGTTGATCCACGCGAGCACGGGCGGGCGGCCCAGCGTGAAGTAGCCCGCATAGCCAGCCAAGAACGCTGCGTACGAGAGGATGTAGCCGACGTACAAACTGAAGACGATGCGCTTCGTGACCACCCGCAGGAGCAGGTTCAACCCGGCCAAGGTGAACAACGCCCCGAAGAGCGCGAGGTGGGCCCGTTCATCGGCGATACGCCACGCGTCGTGGTGCGCCCGGGAGCGGAGTTGAAAGGTGAGTTGGCGGCTCGCAACGCCCTCCATCGCGAGATGGATGGCGGCCGTACCGCGCGGCACAAGAAACGACGGGTAGCGACCGGGCACGGGCCAATCATCGACCGGCACCTGGTCTCCGGCGACCTGACGCGTCACGCGTCCGTCCTGACCGGTGAACCAGACCGTGACGCGGTCGGTCTGCGCAGACCCGTGGTCAAGGTAGACCTCGTCGTCGGAGGCGCGTCGATCGACCAGGTCCACACGGGCCCACGTCACGCTGTCGCGAAACCCAAGGGTTGCGCCCGGCCCCGGAGAGGGCTGCCAGCTCAGCGCCGCGTCCGCGTCCGCGAAGGCCACGGCGCCGGTAGGGTCGTCCGCAATCTCGAACGCGGCGCCGAGCTCGATGTCGGCGTCGGCGTCGAACGGCACCTCGGACGCGCGCGCGCACGCCCCCAACAGCGCGGAAGCGACCCCGAGCGCACGAAGGAGCCTACTCCACATACCCGATCGCCTCGAGGCCACGCGTCAGTTCATCGTTGCGCTTCCCCGCCCCTGCCTCCTTCGGCGTCCAGACCGGAACTTGGGTCTTCCATCGCCCCAAACGGCCTCGCATGACCTCGAGGTCGGCGGGCCGCGCCGCGGAGAGGTTCCTTTGCTCGGCAGGGTCAGCCGCGAGGTCGTAGAGCTCGATGGTGCCGTCCGATGCCTCGATCACCTTCAGGCTCCCCGCGGTGAGGGCGAGGAACGTCCGCTCCAGACGCTCCGTCCCGTGCCCTGGATGCAGCCGCTTCATCCGGCGAATCGACCCGTCGGCGACGGCGTCGAAGGAGGTGACCACGCCCTCCGCGGTCGCGGGACGTGCCTTCCATGCGGCCACGGTGGCCTCGGGCAACGGGAGCGCGCCCGTGGCCGCGAGTTGCCACAGGACCTCTCCGACCGACGAGGGCTCCGCCACGCGACCGGCGGGAACGTGCCCAGGCCAGCGGACGACCAGCGGGACACGGGCGAGCGAATCGTACACCGCGTACTTGTGAAGCAGCAGGTCGTGGTCGCCCAGGTTCTCGCCATGATCGGAGGTGACGATCACGACGGTGTCCTCGCTGAGGCCGCGGCGCTGCAAAGCCTCGATCACCGCCATCGCGGCAGCATCGGCGTCGACGAGGCTCGCGTCGTACACCGCCGAGATCGTCCCGAGATCGTCTTGGGTGTACGTCCGCGCCCCGACCATCCATTCATGGAAGTGGATCGTGCTCTGCTCCAGGGTCCATGCCGCCGCGATCTCCGATTCGGTCATCACGGCCGCGCGCGCAGCCGCCGACGGGATCCGAGGCAGGTGGGCCTCCATCAAGTTGACGAACGCGAAGAAGGGGCGGTCGGATCCCGCACGCTGCGCCAACCACTGATCGAAGGCCTGCGCCGCGACCGGACCCGCCTCTTTGAACAGGTAGCGGTTGGTGTCAGCCCCCCCGCGCCCCCGATACGCCGGCGCGAGCGGGTTGCTCACGTCGCGCGGGTCGAGCTTGCCGCGCATGTGGGCTTCGACCGCAGAACGCCAAGGCGCCTCCCACGGGAACGCTTGCTCCGCGAATCCCTGCAGCAGGTTCGTGTCGTGCGCGAGGTACGGGTTGGCGCAGAACGTCCAGGTGTCGAAGCCGGCGTCGTACAGCCCTTCCGCGACGGTGACATGTTCGCTGTCCAACCAGTTGTGGTCCGCGGTGACGCCGTGACTCCGCTCGGGGAGGCCGGTGAACAGGCTGGCGTGCGACGGAAGCGTCCACACCCCGGGGCTCATCGCCCGGTCGTAAACACGGGCATCCGCCGCCCAAGCCGCGAGCTTGGGCGTGGTGGGCTTGCCGTAGCCGTACAGGCTCATGCGGTCGGCTCGGACGGTGTCGAGCACAACGACCAACACGTTGGGCTGCGCGGCCAACGCGGGCGTCACCGGCGGTCGGGGGGGGTTCGCCTCGGCTCGACCGTCCGCTTGGGCCTCCTTCCGTCGCCCGACCGGCCCACGCGACGGCCCTTCGGCGGGCTCACCCCAGCCACACGCCGCGACGGTCGCCGCCATCACCGCCGCCGTGACGAACCATCGGGGTCCTCGATGCCCACCGATCATCGTGCGCCTCCACAGGGGTCGTTGGGGTCCTCGGCGGCGTAACCGAGCTGAACGAGGCGGCATCGCTCCGCCTTCGTCAGGGTGGGCGTCGGCGTTGCGCCGTCTCCCTGGTAGGCCGTGAAGGTCGTCTTCCACCGGTCGATCTGCGCGCATAGCGCCGTCGCACGCTCGGCCTCCGCCGCCGAGAGGTCGTGGATCTCGCCGGGATCCGCGGACAGGTCGAACAGCGACCGCTTGCCGTCCCCGCGGGCGATGCACTTCCATCCAGCGTCCTCGACCGAGGTGTAGACGTGCTCGTAGGGCCGGCTGTCAAAATCTGGGTGGACCTTGCGCATCCGGTCAAACACGAGCGTGGTGGGCGCCACCAACTCCGCGAAGGCGGCTGTCTCCGTCCGCGGTGCGAGCAGGCTCTGGCTGATCGTGCCCTCCGGCAGGGGTGCGCCTGTCAACGCGGCGACGGTCGCGAACACATCGAGGGTGCTAACGGGCGCAGCTTCCACGCCCGTGGGCACCGCCTTTGGGTAGCGAACGATCAGCGGCACGCGCACGAGGTCGTTGTAGACGGAGAACTTGTGATCTGCGAGGTGATGCTCGCCGAGGTGTTCGCCGTGGTCCGCCGTGAGGATCACCACCGTGTCGTCGAGGATGCCGCGGGCGCGCAGGCCGTCGAGCAGCGGAACGAGGGAGGCGTCGAGGTCACGCAGCGAGGCGTCATAAACGTCCCGGATCCACCGCTGCTGTTCAGGCGTAAACTCCGTCAAGCCGACGGTGTAGGCCAACAAGTTTCCATACGACTGGTCGAACGCGAGCTGCGCGGCGATCTCGTCCTCGGTGAACAGCGCCTTTCGGGCCGACAGGGAGGGCACACGAGGCACGTGCGCCTCCATGTAGTTCAGCGTCGCGAAGAACGGCCGACCGTCGGCCGGCCGCGCATCGAGCCACGCAAACATCGCCTCCGCCGCGACCGGCCCAGCATCCTTCGTGCGGTCACCATCACGTCCAGCCGCGTATTTCCCGGGCTTGTACGCAGGCCCCATCGTGTTGCTCGCATCCTGCGGCAGCAACTTCGACGTCGTCGCCGCCGTCGCCTTCTTCCGCCACGCCGCGTCATCGGGCGCCTCGCGTCGCTCGAAGCCCTGGCCGAGGTTCACGTGGTCCCCGACGTGGGGGTTGGCCGCAAACAAGTACGTCGCCCATCCCGCGTCACTCAACGTCTCGGCGAGCGTGGGAAAACGGTCGTCCAGCCACTGGTGCGCCGCCGTCGTTCCGTGAGCGCTCTCCGGCAAGCCTGTGAACAAGCTCGCGTGGCTGGGGACGGTCCACATCCCGGGGCTGACG
>JBJONI010000493.1:0-26640 GCA_046051915.1 Pseudomonadota bacterium | reverse complement strand
GAGATCTCCGAGATCAAGGGTGTCTCCAGCGAATCTGTGGTCAAGGACGACGTGAAGTACATTCAAGTTCGCCCTGGCTGATCCGGTCAGCGCCGGGCGGAGGGGGGGACCGTGGCTGCGTCGGTGATCTGTGCGCTTGCCACCCCCCCCGGTCGCGCCGCGATCGCGGTCGTCCGGCTCTCGGGCCCAGGGTGTCACGCGCTGGTGCAGCAGGTGTGTCGGCCGCAACGCGGTGGGCCCCTGGTGCCGGCGCGCGCGCCGCGTTGGGTTCGTGTGGTGAACGCGGCCGGCGTGGTCGTCGATGACGCGATGGTGTGGCTCGGCCGCGGACCTCGCACGTTCACGGGAGAGGACGTCGCGGAGCTGTCGGTGCATGGCAACCCCGTGGTCGTGGCGGCTGTCCTCGCGACGCTGCGCGAGGCGGGCGCGGTCGACGCGGAGCCGGGCGCGTTCACCCGGCGCGCCGTCGAGGCAGGACGGATGGACTTGCTGGCGGCGGAGGGGCTCGCCGCGCTGCTGGATGCGAAGGGTTGGGACGGCGTCCTCGCCGCGCGCGCCGCGCTGGAAGGAGACCTCGCGGCCGGCCTTGCGCCGCTGCGAACGGCGCTGGTCGACGCCTTGGCGACCTTGGAGGTGGCCCTCGACCACCCCGAGGAGGCAGACGCGTTGGGCGACGCGGTGCTCGCCGCCCCGATCGAGGCGTTGATCACCGAGGCCTCGGCCCTGCTTGTGGCGTCGGCGCAGGCCCAGCGCGCGGTCCATGGCGCCCGCGTGGTGCTCGTCGGCGAGCCGAACGCTGGAAAGTCCTCCTTGTTCAACGCGCTGCTCGGGGAGGCGCGCGCGATCGTGCATCCCTCGGCGGGCACGACGCGCGACGGGTTGCAGGGCCAGACCACGTGGCGTGGCGTGCCGATCACGTGGGTGGACACCGCGGGCGACCGGGACGCCACCGACCCCATCGAGGCCCTCGGGGTCGCGCGTGCGCGGGCCGAACGCGACGCCGCGGACCTCATCATCGTGGTGCTCCGGGCCCGAATCGGCGGTCCGACGCCCGGGGAGCGCGCCCTGCTCGACGCCACCGCCGGCCATCGGCGTCTGGTGGTGATCAACGGTGTCGACGAAGCGCCGGCGCCCGAGGGCAGCTTGACCACGGTCGCGATCCACGCCCAGGGCGTGGAGGCGCTCGCCGATGCCGTGATCGCGGCGTTGGTCGACGTCGAGGCCCTCGGCGCCCGCGTGGCCGCGATCAACGACCGGCAGGCCTCGTTGCTCCGCGCGATCGTCGTCCACGCGCGGGAGGCGCTGCACGCGCTGCCGTGGGCGGGTGTGGCGGTGGCGGCCGAGCAATTGTTGGACGCCCTCGGCGCCCTCGACGCCTTGACCGGCGCCGACGGCCGCGAGGACGTGCGCGACCGGGTGTTCTCGCGGTTCTGCATCGGGAAGTGACCGCAGGGGGGCTGCGGTGGTTAACGCTGGCGCGTGGAGGGCCACGTGCGCCATGTCTTCGTGATGGATCCGGTGGACTCCCTTGGCTTGGCCGGGGACTCGACCTACGTCTGCATGCTCGAGGCTTGCGCGCGTGGGCACGAGGTCGGCTGGTGCACGCCTGCGGACTTGTGGGTGCAGGAGGGGGTTGCGACCGCCCGGATCACGTGGGGCACCGTCTCGCGCGCGCAGCCGGCGTTCGTCGCCACGGACGTCCGCGCTGAGGCGCTCGCCGCGGCGGATGTCATCTGGATGCGCAAGGATCCGCCCTTTCACATGGGCTACTTGTTGGCGACCTACATCCTCGCGATGGTCCCGGCACCGACGGTGATCGTCAACGCGCCCGCGGGCCTACAGCGGTTCAACGAGAAGTTGTGGGCGATGCACTTCGCCGATCTGCAGCCGCCGACGCTGCTCAGCCTCGACCTTGGTCAGCTGCGGGCGTTCGTCGAGGCGCAGCCCGACGGCGCCGTCCTCAAGCCATGGGACGGCAACGGGGGGCGTGGCGTCGTCGTGACGCGGCGTGGAGATCCGAACCTGCCGAGCTTGATGGAGCTGATGACCGACGGCGGACGGTCGATGTGCATCGCGCAGGCCTACCTCCCGCGGGTCTCGGAAGGAGACAAGCGCATTTTGTTGTTCGAAGGCGAGCCGGTCGCCGGCGTGCTGCGGGTCCCCTCGGAGGGGGACCACCGCGCCAACCTGCACGTCGGCGGGCGCGCCGTCGCGACCGCCCTGACGGAGCGGGAGCAGCAGATCTGCGACCGCCTCCGGCCCCACCTGATCGCGCACGGTCAGGTCTTCGTCGGCATCGACGTGATCGGCGGCTACCTCACCGAGATCAACGTGACCTCGCCGACGGGCCTTCAGGACGCCACGCGGTTGTACGGCGTGCGCCTTGAGGTGGACCTGATCGACCGCCTAGAGCGACGCGTGGCGGCCGCGCGCGCTTGAGGCGTCAGGGGAGGCCTGCCACGGCGGCACCCAGCCTCCGTAGGCCCGCTCGAGTTCACAGGCCACCGCGAGCGCCGTGGCGTCGTTGCCGGGCGCTGTGATCACCTGAACGCCCGTGGGCAACCCCTGCGCGTCCAAGCCGAGGGGCACCTGGCACGCGGGGAGCTGCAGGGCGTTCCACACGGCGGTGTAGACGAAGCGCCACGGGGTGCGGATCGGCTGACCGTGGGGAGGCGCGACCTCGGCATACGACGGGTAGAGCAGCACGCCATCGCCGAGCTGCTCGAGGATCTCGCCGCGCAGCCGCGCGAGGGTTCGCAGCGCGCTGCGGTTTCCGCCCGGGATCCACGTGGGGAGGTCCTCGACGAGACCGAGCACCACCGCGGGAAGCGTGTGGGCGTCGCGTCGGAACAGGTGCGGCAGAAGGTCACCCCAGCTTCTGCCAAGAAGGCCGCGAAACGCGCCGGCGCCTTCTTCTTCACCCATCGCGGCCCCCCAGAGCAGGAACGACTGCTTGAGGTCACCGAACGCAGCCCTCGCAACCTTCGCGCCGGCGTTGGTGAGCGCTTGGGTGGCCCGTGCTTGGGCGTCGCGGAGGCCGGGTGAGACGGCGACCAGGCCGTTGTCGGGGACATCGAGGACGGTCAGGCCATGGAGCGAGACGCGGCCGGGGTCGCCGAGAGGGATGTCGCGCGTGCGCGGGCAGTCGGGATGGGGACCGGCGAGGGTCTCGAGGAGGCCGGCGAGGTCTTCGGCCCGGCGCGCGAGGGGCCCGGTCGCGAGCAGTCCGCCGTCACTGGTCGGATGCTGGCCGGCGTTGGGGATCATCCCGGGGCTCGCTTTGTGGCCGAACACCCCGTTGAAGAACGCAGGCATGCGGATCGAACCTCCGACGTCCGCCCCGATCCCCATCGGGGACGCGCCTGAACCGATGGCGCTCCCTTCCCCGCCCGACGAGCCGCCGGCGATGCGGTGGGGGTCGTAGGCGTTCGAGGTCCGCCCGTAGACGGCATTGCTCGACTCCATCCACATGCACAGCTCGGAGACGTTGGTGGCGGCCATCGGGATGGCGCCGGCCTCCCGCATCCGCGCCACCACCGGCGCGTCATGCTGCGCGCGCAGGCCGGTTCGTGCCACCAGACCCGCGGTCCACGGCATGCCGGCGGACGCGATCGATTCTTTGACGGTGAAGGGGACGCCGTGGAAGCGGCGCTCGGCGCGTGGATGCTGCGCGCGGACGTCCTCATCGGCGGCGTCCGCCTCGGCGCGCGCTTGGGCAAACCGTTCAGCCACCCACGCGTTGCGGTCGCGGGTGGCGAGGAGGGCGGCGATGTGGGCCTCGAGCACCGCGCGGCTGCTGGTTCGTCCTTTTCGGATCGCGGCGGCGAGCGCGGTGGCGCTCATCGTGCGGAGCGTCTGAGCGTCATCGGCCACGGCGGGCCTCCCAGGCAGGTCCCGTCACGCCGTGACGGGTGGTGGTACCGGACAGCAGGTCCTCGGACACGGTGGCTTCGAGGCGCAGGCTGCCGTCGCGGCTCGACAACGAGACGCGCCCGGTGGCGGGTTCCCAAGGGCCGGAGAGCGGGACTTCGACGCGTCCCTCGACGAGCCGTGCGTGCAGACGCGCGCCGTACGGAGGCTCGATCTCTAGCTCGGCGCCCTCCCGCAGGCGCCACACACCGGCGGGTCGCACCGTGGCCTTGGGCTCCGGGGCGCTGGGGTCGGCAGGTCCAACGGCCCGCGCCGTGGGGCTTGTGCCCTTGCTCGCCGAGACCGGAGGGGGCACGGGCGGGCCGACCGGTGGTTGCGCAGGACGACGCCAGACCCACAGCCCGGCCACGATCCCGAGCGCACCGACGCTGGCAGCGATGCCGATCGTGAGGCGTCGCTGGCGGCGGACCCCCCCGGCGGTGGGGGCTGCAGCCCGTTCCTGTGCAGGACGCGCGAGGGTCGCGGCCCTGCGCGGCAGCGCCCCGCCTTGGACCGGAGCGGCTTCGGACCAGGTCGCCGCCGAATGGAGGGCCGAGGCGGTGGGCCGGTAGCCTGGGCGGCGTTGGTGGGCCGAATTCGGGGATGTGCTGGGTTCGCTGCCTCGTTCCCCGTAGCTACCTCGGCGTAGACGCAAGGGGACGGCTTGTCCGACGCCACCAAGCGCGATGGTGCGCTGGGCGGTGTGCTCGGCGAACACGCGCTGCGCGAACGCGGTGACGGTCTCGATCCGGTCTTCCGGGTGCTCCGCCAGGGCCTGATCCAGTGCTTCGCGCACTGTCGTCGACAACGCCTCGCCAGCTTCCGAAGCGGACATCCCTGCAAAGGGTTGGTCTCCGTCGGCGCCTCGCGGCAGGGCGCCGGTGAGCAGCTCGTACGCGATCGCGCCGAGGGCGTAGACGTCGGCTCGTGCATCGACGCGGCTCGCGTCGACCGCTTGCTCCGGGGCGAGGTATCCGGGTGTGCCGAGCATGGTGCCTGCGAGCGTGCCGTTGGGTTCCCCCGCCGCGTCCCCGTCGAACACCTTGGCGATGCCGAAGTCCGTGACTTTGGGGACGAGGCCGTGCGGGGTCTCGGCGAGCAGGATGTTGCCCGGCTTGAGGTCACGGTGCAGCACACCGGCTTGGTGGGCGGCTGCCACGCCGGCAAAGACGGGGGCGAGCAGGGACAGCGCCGTGTCGAGGTCGGTCGGGCCGTGGGCGAGCATCCATTCGGCGAGTGAGGTGCCCTCGACGAGCTCGAGGATCAGGCCAACCTGTCCGCCGTGGTGCACGATGTCGGTCACCGCCACGAGGTGGGGATGGCGGAGCTGGGCTTGGATCCGGCCCTCGATCAGCAGCCGCTCAGCGAGGGCGGGGCGAGCGACCCGCAGCAGCTTGAGGGCGTGCGCGCTGCCGAGGTCGCGATGCCGGACGCGCCAGACCAAGCTGAGGCCGCCCTCCCCGAGCAGCGTCTCCACCTCGTACCGCCCGTCGATGATGTCGCCCTGTCGGAGCAACGGCCCTCCGCCTGTTGGGATCGGCGTTCACGAGCGACCGATCGGCACAACCCAGTGGTTTGTGGGGTATCATCGGCGAAGGGCTTCGCCCTGTGAGGACCCTCAAAGCGATGGCAGCCTTTGTGACCCGCGCGATCGACGCTGGACCCGACCCGAGGGGCCCGAGGGGTCCGGTCGCGCTTCCCGCGCAGAACCGCCCCGAGGGCGCGCCGCGGACGCAGGCGGAGCGCAACCGGCTCGTGCTGGCGCACCACAAGCTCGTGCATCAGGTCGCCCGAAGGATTCACGCCCGCCTGCCACGCTCGGTCGAGCTCGACGACTTGGTGGCGGAGGGCATGGTCGGTCTGATCGACGCGGTGGAGCGGTACGATGCCCAGCGCTCGGTTCCGCTCGCGATGTTCGCTCGGCAGCGGATCACCGGCGCCATCCTCGACTGGTTGCGGGCCATCGACTGGGTTCCCCGCTCGGTGCGTCGTCGCGCCGATGAGACGACGGACGCGCGCGAGACGTTGCGGCGGCGCCTGGGGCGTGCGCCGACGCGTGACGAGGTCGCCGGCGCGCTCGGGCTTTCGGCCGAGGGGTTTGACCAGCACGAGGTCCTGTCGGAGATTCGGACGCTCACATCTCTCGACGCACCCACGGGTGGCGAGGGCGATCAGACTTGGATGGACCGGCTGCAGGCCCCGGAAGAGGCCGACACCGCCGAGTCGGAGCAGTTGCGGACGGCGATGCTCGAAGCGATCGAGCGCCTACCCGACAAGGAGCGGATCGCGGTCAAACGGTTCTACCTCGAGCAGCGTCCACTCCAAGAGATCGGACGAGAGCTGGGTGTGAGCGAGTCGCGGGCCAGTCAATTGCACCGGATGGGCGTCAGTCGTCTCAAGTTCAAGGTCCGCGAATTCGGCGAGTGACCCTTCGGGGGAGGGGCGCTTGGCCGGCGCCCCAACGTCGCGCGTGGGCGCGTCACGGTGTGGGTGACGGTGGGGTGGGCGACGGAGATTCCGGGGCGGCCTCAGGGGACCTTGCGGGGGGGGGTGGCTTGGGTGCGTCCTGAATTGGCGGTGGCATCGGCGTCGTCGTGGGAAGCGCGGCGGGTTGCGTCGTCGGGGGCGGTTCGGGCGCGGCGGAGGCGTCCGTTCCCGGGGCGGAGGCGCCGTCTCCAGCGACCTCCTCGTTGGCAGCTGCCTCGGCGTCGGCTTCCGAGATCGGGGCATCGCTGGCGTTCGAGGGGATCGTCTCGAGGACCACGGGCGCGTCTGCCAGCTTGGGGCGGTCGGGCGGCGGTGCCACCGGGGCTTCGATGCGCCGCTTGCTGAAACCGGTGCCTGGAGTGTCGAGCGCGGTGGCCATGTCGAGGAGAGCAAGGGTGACCTCGCGACCCGTGGACGCGAACGCCACGCGCGCGCCGAAGCCGCCATCGGTGAGCTCGATCACCTTGGCGGGCTCGAAGGTACCAAAGTGTGACGCCAGGACCGTGTCACCGACGTCGACCTCGGGTGCGAGGTCGAGCGCGATGCACGCCGAGGCGTGGTGCACGCCGAGGTGGTCGTTGTCATCGAGGTGCAGGAGCTTGCTGCCAGCGACTCCGAACACGGTGACGCGCGTCCAAGGTCCGTCATCCGCGTCGCGGCAAGCCAACGTCGCGCCGACATCCCCTTGGGTGATCGGCACGATCAGGGCGCGTGTCGCCGAGAGGGTGCCGATCTCGGGGTCGGCGGGGACCGGCGCGAGCAGCACGCTGTCGGCGGCACCCACCGTGACCACCGCCCGCGTCCAGCCGTAGCCCGAGGCGCGCGGCATCAGCACCCACGTGCCCGGTTCCGGCGTCGTCTCGGTGCCGAGGGGCACGACCAACGCGCCCGGGACCTGGGTAGGGGCGCCGGTCCGGGAGATCAGCACCAGCTCCGGCTGCGCGCGCCCTCGCTCCATCACGGTGCCGAGCTCGTAGTGAACCGGTAGATCGGGGTGCAGGAAATACCGGTCGACGGTGGCGCGACCCGGCAGCAGCAGCATTTGGCCCACCGAGACGTTCGGCTCGACGTCGGGGTAGCCGCCCGGCAGGGCGCGCGCGCCCGTGGGACGCGGCGGTGCTTCGACGACGGGAAGCGTCGGCGGCGGTGGGACCGGGATCGGACCTTCGGGCGCGGTCCGGCGGTGGGTCGGCAGCCGCGGCTCGGACCACCCTTCGAGCCCACCGGCGCACGCCGCGCTACCGAGCAGCAGCCACCGCATGACCGTCGTGGTCCCTACCCGCATCTAGCCCCCCCGACCTCGGCGCCTCTAGCCCAATCGGGCTCGCCGTGCTGGCCTTCAGCGAACCATCTCTTCGAGCATCGTCTTGTTGATCACGCCGACGTGGCTGCGCACGATGTTCTTGTCTCGGTCGAGGATGAACGTGGTGGGGTAGGAACGAACGCCCCAACGGTTGGCGTTGCTCTGATCGAAGTCGTGCATCACCGGGTAGGCGATGCCCAACTGACGCGCGGCCGCTTCGAGCCGGGTGGTTTGGAGTTGCTCGTCGACGCTGACCCCGATCACCGCGACGTTGGGGTGTTCGGCGGCGAACGCGTTGAGCTCAGGGATCTCGGTCTTGCACGGACCACACCACGTGGCCCAGAAGTTGACGACGTAGGCGTCGGCCTTGCCGTTGTCGTGGAGCGACCACGTGCCCCGGCCGAGGCGGTCGAGCTCGAGCTTGGGCGCGAGGCCGGTACTCGCGGGTGCGGTCACGATGTTCCACGTCACCGCCACGACGAGCGTGATGAAGGCGACCGCACCCCAGTCGCGTAGCAAGCCCTTGAGTTCAGCGCGGTCCATTCTTCCCTCTTGCAAGGTGTAATCCCGGGTGCCGCAGGGCGCGACCCCCGGGGAGGGCAGGCGACGTCACGGCGCGCCGTTCTGCTCCGGCGCGCCCGTGACCACCGAGGTGCCGAGCAGCGTGGCGAGGAAGTCGTCCTCGACCGAAGCCCATAGGCCCTCGTAGGGGTAGACCGCGACGACGCTGTGGTCGACGACGACGTCGCCGTTGACGAGCGCGATCTCGTTGCTGCTCGGGCTGCTCTGCCGGTCTTGTCCGACGAGTCCGACGTAGCGGCCGTCGGTGGCGTTGACCGGGTTCCCGCGCGCCAGCGGCAGGCTGCGCCAGCCGGCGGCGACGCCCGTCGGGTTCGCGCCCAGCAGGTCGTATCCGCCGCGAACCCACGTGTAGCCGGGCGAGTCCTCCGCGCCTTCCTCGCCGTTGCCGGCGGTGACCATCGCAAGGTTGTCGGTCAGCCAGGGGCGCACGGCGGCGGACCACTGGGTCCCCTGCGGGCCGACGTTGCTGCTCTGGTTGATCACGAAGCGGACCTTGGCGTAGACCTCGGGCCGACCCTCGAACAGGAAGTAGTCGTAGGTGTAGGAGAAGCCACCGTTCGAGCTGCTACGGCTGCCCGCGGACCGGACGGCGCCGAGCACGTCGCCGCTGTGCAGGACCGTGAGCGCGGCATCGCCGTCGCGCGCGGACAGCCACCGGCCGGTCGGACCGCCACCCGGCGTGTTGAAGAAGATGCCATTGCCGAGGTTGCTCGACGTCTGGCTGCCGACGCGGGTGTCGCCGCCAGCCGGGCCGAGGAGGCTGGCCAAACCGCCGAGCGAGCGGGGGTACTGGCTGTAGGTGAGGCTGTTCTCCAGCGTCGAGGTCGTCCCATCCGTGTCGGCCAACACCGAGCTTGGGTAGACCGCGTCGGCGTAAGCGCCGAAGGCTTCGGCCGAGAAGTAGATGGCGTACGTCTTCTCGGTGCCTGCCGGGAAGCTCTCGGTGGTGGTGTAGTCGCCGTCGTCATCGGCGAGGAAGACCACAGCACCAAAGCCGTCGCCTGCCGGGTCGTCCATCGCGACCTTGTCGAACAGGCCCGCCATCGTGTCGACGAAGTCGGCCGGGATCTCGGGCAAACCCGCCGCGCACGACTGGCGAACGACACGGACAGAGCCAGCTTCGAACGCCGAGCCCTCGCCGAGGGTCAGGAGCAGGTCGGAGAAGTCGACGTCGACCGAGACGGGCAAGGAGCCCCCGTCACGGGTCGCGGGTGCGGAGACGTCGACGAGCACGCGGTAGGGCCACGCTTCGTCCCACCAGGCGTCGACGTCGATGTCGCCATCGCAGTCGTCGTCGATGCTGTTGCACAGCTCGGTGTTTCCGGGGCTGCGGGCGGCATTGCGGTCGTCGCAGTCGCCGGCGACGAAGGAGCGTCCGGGGATCGGGCAGAGGTTGAACGTCCGACCCGCGCCGTAGCCGTCGCGGTCGAAGTCGGCGTAGACCGGGTCGATCCCGGTGCGGTCCACCGTCGGGTCTGCGTCGTCGGTGAGGTTGTCGCAGTCGTTGTCGACGAGGTCGCACACCTCGGTCGCGCCTTGGTAGGCGCGCGCGTCGGTGTCGTCGCAGTCGAGGTTGTTGGTGCTGACGCCCGCCAGATCGCAGACGTAGACGGGCTCGAGGGGGTCGCCTTGGCCGTCGGCGTCGGCGTCGGCGTACGCGAGCGTGCCGGAGCTGATGTCGAAGTTGCTGTCGGCGTCGTCGAGCGCGCCGTCGCAGTCGTTGTCGACGTCATCGCAGACTTCCGGCGCGTTGTTCCAAGCGAGGGGTTGGGCGTCGTTGCAGTCGTCGGACACCGTCGCCGTGCCGGCCGGCGCGACGCAGCGGCGGAACCCGCCGTTGAGGATGCCGTGGCCGTCGCCGTCGGCGTCGGTCCACACGCGGATGCCGGTCAGGCGGTCCACGTTCGGGTCGCGGTCGTCGGCGAGGTTCTGGCAGTCGTTGTCGACGCCGCCGTCGCAGACCTCACGGGCGCCCGTCCAAGCGAGCGGCTCGGCGTCGTTGCAGTCGCCGTCGTTGGCGACGTAGCCGGCGGGAGCGCTGCACGAAAACACGCTCGTGCTCGGTGTCCCGTAGGAATCGCCGTCATCGTCGAGCCAGTAGGTCGCGCCGGTGTTCGGGTCGACGTTCGGGTCGGCGTCGTCGGTGAGCCGGTTGCAGTCGTTGTCGGCGCCGTCGCACACCTCGGGGTTGCCGGTCCAAGCGAGCGGCTCGGCGTCGTTGCAGTCACCGGCCTGGGCCGAGAAGCCGGGCTCGACGCTGCACGCCGACAACGTGGTGCGCGGGTTGCCGTAGCCATCGCCGTCGGCGTCGACGTACACCGTCACCACCAAGCTCGGGTCGATCGAGGCGTCGAGCGCGTCGAGGTCGCCGTCGCAGTCGTTGTCGATCTCGTCACAGACCTCGGCCGCCGCAGGGTTGATCGACGCGGCGGCGTCGTTGCAGTCCTCGGAGGTTGCCTTGAGCGTGGTCGAGGCGTCGCAGGCGCGCCGCTGCGTCGGACCGCCGAAGCCGTCGCGGTCGTTGTCGAGGTAGAACGTCGTCTTGCTCAGCTCGGAGACGTTGCGGTCGGCGTCGTCGACCGCGCCATCGCAGTCCTCGTCGCGGTTGGCGGGGTCGCAGACCTCGACCGCGCCGGGGTTGACGGTCGCGGCCGCGTCGTCGCAGTCTCCCCCTTGCGAGGCCCACCCGGTGGGGTCGGGGGCACCGCACGACGTGACGGCGGTCGCATCATCGCCGTAGCCGTCGCCGTCAGCGTCGGCGTAGAAGACCCCTTCTTGCGAGGGATCGAAGTCAGGGTCGGCTTGATCGCTCAGGCCGTCACAGTCGTTGTCGTCGCCGTCGCAGATCTCGGGCGCGCCTGGGAAGGTGGCGGGCGCTGCGTCGTCGCAGTCGTTGTCGTCGTCGACGATGCCCGCGCCGAGCGCGCACACCGTGACGGGGGCTGCCGGGTCGCCAAAGCCGTCGCCGTCGGCGTCGGCGAAGGCCTGCAAGCCGGTGGCGACGTTCTGGTCGACGCCGCCGTCGCAGTCGTTGTCGACGCCGTCGCACACCTCGATCGCGTTGTTGTTCGCGAGCGGCTCGGTGTCGTTGCAGTCCTCGGCGTTGCCCACCGTGCCCACCGGGGCGACGCAAGCGCTGCTCGGCGCTGCCGGGTCGCCGTAGCCATCCGCGTCGAGGTCGGCGTACCATGTGCCGACCGTGGACGGGTCGTAGTCGGCGTCGGCGTCATCGGTCAGACCGTCGCAGTCGTTGTCGAGGGCGTCGCAGATCTCAGCGGCGCCGGGGAAGACCGCCGTCGCTGCGTCGTCGCAGTCGCCGCCGGCGTCCACGTAGCCCTCCGGGGCGGCGCACGCGCTCGCCGTGACGGTGTCGTCGCCGTAGCCGTCGCCATCGACGTCGGCGTAGAACGTGTTGACCGCGCCGCCGGCGAAGTCAGGGTCGTCGCCGTCGACGAGGCCGTCGCAGTCGTTGTCGACCCCGTCGCACGCTTCGGCGGCGCCTGGCACAGAGGTGACGTCCGCGTCGTTGCAATCGCCCGCGACGTCGCTCAGACCAGGTCCGGGCCCGCAGGCGTTGACCACCAGCGCGGCATCGCCGAAGCCGTCTCCGTCCGCGTCGACGTAGTACGGCAGGCCGTCGATCGGGGCGACGTCGACGCCGCCATCGCAATCGTTGTCGCTGCCATCGCAGCGTTCGAGGTTTCCGGTCCACGCCAAGGGGTCGGCGTCGTTGCAGTCGCGGTCGAGGCCGGAGGTTCCGGGCGGCTGCGCGCAGCTCGGCGTGCCGACCGCGGGATCGCCGTAGCCGTCGCCGTCGAGGTCGGCGTACCAAACGCGCTCGGTCGGGTCGAACGCGGGGTCGTCCGCGTCGATGCCGTCGATGCAGTTGTTGTCGATCCCGTCACAGATCTCCGGGGCGCCCGTCCAAGCCAGGGGGTCGAAGTCGTTGCAGTCGCCCTCGTTGGTCGCGTAGCCGAGCGGGGGGAAGCAGGCCTGGGTCGCGCCGAACGGGTCTCCGTAGCCGTCGCCGTCCCCGTCGAACCACACCGTCTGCAGGCCCGCGGGATCGAGCGTGGGGTCGGCCTCGTCGATCAAGCCATCGCAGTTCTCGTCGGCACCCGAGCAGACCTCCAGACCGGAGGGGCTGATGGCGGGGTCGGCATCGTTGCAGTCGCCGCCGATCTGCACGCCCGTGGCGGGCTCGGTGCAGCTGTAGGTGACCGCCGCGTCGTCGCCGAACCCATCGCCGTCGAGGTCGGGCCAGCGGGGGAAGGCCTGGCTGGGGTCGAGCGCAGGGTCGGCCTCGTCGATCAGCGTGTCGCAGTTGTCGTCGAGCGCATTGCACAGCTCAGGGTTGCCGGGGAAGCGGCGGCTGTCGTTGTCGTCGCAGTCCCCGGTCGTGGTCGCCGTGGCCCCGGGCGGGTCGCAGAAGGTCCCGACGAGGTCAGCACCGACGCCATCTCCGTCGGCGTCTGCGTAGTACGGAAGCTGGCTGGTGGGGTCGACGTTGGCATCGGCGCTGTCGATGAAGCCGTCGCAGTCGTCGTCGAGGCCGTTGCACACCTCCGGTTGACCGGGCTTGACGTCGGGGTTCGCGTCGTCGCAGTCGAGGTCGTCAGGCACGCCATCGGCGTCGGCGTCGTTGAGCTGTACAGCCGTGTCGGTCTCGGCGGTGTCCGCCGTGTCGATCGGATCCTTGCTGGCGCCGCCGCATGCGGCCAGCAGCGCGACGCTCATCCACCAGATGCGACGCATGGGCCCTCCTTGTCGGTTTCTAAAGCACACCGTAGACCATGGAACGTCCATCGGAAACCCGGCGGGCGTCTGAAGCCGTTTGTCTTCTGTCACCCTGCGTCAGGTCGCGCCAGTCCGACATGGAGCCGTACGCAATGTCCTTTGACCAACCTGGTATTCATTCGATTCGGTGCGCAGCGTTCGACGCAGTGGGTCCCGACGACGTCCGGTGGATCCCCGACGCATGGATCGCGTGGGATGCCTCGGGGGTGATCACCGCGGTTGCGCCTTGGGCCGGACAAGTCGTCGACCTGCATGTGCCGGGCGGGGTGGCCACCGCGGGTTTCGTCGACGGTCACGTACACGCGGCGCAGACGCGGATCGTGGGCGCGGCGTCCGGGCCGCTGCTCGACTGGCTGGCGACGTCGACCTTTCCGGAGGAGGTGGGTCTCGCCGACGCCGCGCGGGCGGCCTCGGTGTACGACGTGTTTTGCCGACAGCTCCTCGCCGGCGGGACGACGACCGCCCTTGCTTGGTCGAGCGCGCACGAGGGCGCAGCCGATGCCTTGTTCGCCGCCGCGGTCCGGACGGGACTTCGGCTCATCGGGGGCCCTGTTTGGATGGACGAGGGGGCGCCCGACGCGCTGCTGAGCGACGTGCCGGCGACGGTCGCGCGGCTGGAGCGCCTCGTCGAGCGTTGGCACGGCGCGAAGGGCCGGATCGAGGTCGCGGTTCTTCCTCGCTTCGCGCTTTCGTGTGGCGAGGCGATGCTGGCCGCGGCGGGCGCGTTCGCGGCGCGGCACGGGTTGCGGATCAGCACGCACCTGTCAGAGAACCCGGCCGAGGTGCAGGCCGTGCGCGCGCGGTTTGGGCTGGGGTATGCCGAGGTCTACGACCGTGCGGGGTTGTTGCAGCGGGGCGCGGTGCTCGCGCATTGCATTCATCCGACCGAGCAGGAGTGGGACCTGCTCACCGCCCGCGGCGCGGTGGTCGCCCATTGCCCAGATAGCAACGACTTCCTGGGGTCGGGCGGGATGCCGGCCCAGATCCCGGTGCCGATGGTGCTCGGCACCGATGTGGCGGCGGGGCGGTCGTTCCGGGTCCCGCGGGTGGCGTCCGCGGGGTTCGACAACGCGCTTCGGCAGGGCGTCCGCGTGCCGCCGGAAACGTGGCTGTGGCACGCGACGGCGGGAGGCGCTGCGGCCTTGGGGCGAGGCGCGGAGGGGCGGTTGGCGGTTGGCGCGGCCGCGGACGTCGCGGTGCACCGGCTCCCGCCGTGGGTCGAGTCCGCGCAGGAGGCGCTCGGATGGCTGATGTTTGCGGCCGACGCTCCGCCGTGCGCTGCGACCTTCGTCGCGGGTCGGTGCGTGTGGCGTCACGAGGGGCCCGTCTGGCCGGTGTGGGGCGGTTGAGCGCGGGCTCAGGTGCGGGTGACCTGCATGCCGGCCGCGATGAACAGCGCCTCGGCGCGGTCGGCGGAGGGGGCGTCGACCCGCAGCAGCAGGATCGAGCCCGGTGCTTCGATCAGGTCCTTGGCTTGTTTGAGGCCCACACCGGTCACGGCACACACCGCCTTGATCGCGTCGATCTTTCGATCCCCCGCCGCGTCGAGACGGAGCGTGTGGGGGCCAGGGACTTGCCCGGTCGCGGTTTGGCCGGCGATCGGCCAGGTGGCGGGTTCCTCGGTGCGAGGCGCGGGAGTGGGTTCGGCGGCCGGCCTGGCGGCTGTTTGTGACGGGCGCAGGTCGCCGCTTGGCTGTGAACCTTGGCGGTAGAGCCAAGCGGCCACGGCTGCGAACAGCAAGCCCATCGCGACGTAGACGTCCATCGGTCCTCTCTTGTCGTCAGCAGGTTATCGCAGACGGCGCCGCCTCCATAGCTCAGTTGGATAGAGCAACGGCCTTCTAAGCCGTAGGTCCCAGGTTCGATTCCTGGTGGGGGCGGATACTTGATCCTTGACTTTTCGGATGGGATGCCGCACGATGGCCCCGCTCCGCCACATGTCCGCCACATAGAAGTTTGCGGCAGGCGGTGAGGAGGGGGGGTGCCAGCGAGCAAGGGAAATGTTCGGAAGCGACCGTCGGGGAGCTGGCAGGCCAATTGGCTGGACGGCTTCGGCGTGCGGCGCTTCAAGAGCTTTACGAAGAGGAAGGACGCCGACACGTTCCTGAATCAGGTGGTCGCCGAGGCCGATCTGGTTCGGGCGGGGGTGGCGCCGGCGATTCAAGCAGCTCGCGGTCGTCACACGTGGGACGATCTGATCGAGCTGTGGACGACGAAGAAGGCCGCCAAGATCTCGCTCCGAGATGACCTTGGTCGCATCCGGCTGCACCTGACCCCGATCCTTGGGCGTGACATCGTCGAGGGTCTCGACGCCGATGCCGTTACGCGCGTCGAGCGGGAGCTTCATCGAAAGGTGGCCCGTCGTGCGCTCTCGGTGGCCACCCAGCGCAAGGTCCTGATCTTGTTTCAGTCGATGCTCAAGCTCGCCGTCCGCGAGCGTTGGCTGACCGCGGCGCCCATCGTAGAAAAGCCACGGGCGCCGGTGCACGAGCGGCTATGGATCGCCGAGGCCGAGGCCATCGTTCGCCTCCTCGGCGCAGCCCGCGACGAGGGGTACCCAGGGCTCGCAGAGCTCTACGCGACGGCGGTGGCGACAGGCCTGCGGGAAGGGGAGCTCATCGCGCTCGATTGGGACGCGGTGGACCTAGAGAACGGCCTGATCACCGTCAAGCGCGTGCCGACGGCCGATCAGAGGGGCGTCCGGCTCGGAACCAAAAGCGGCAAGGTGAGGTACGTCCCGTTGCCGGGCGATCTCGTGGGCTTGCTTTGCAGCTGGAAGGCCTCCGGCTACCACCCGCAGATCGTTTTCCCCAACACCCGGGGCGAGCGCCACCGCAGCGACGCGCGGGTGTTCAAGCGCAACCAAATCTTCGGACGCTGCCTCGAGAAGGCGGGGATCCCGTCGATGACCTTCCATACGCTGCGTCACACCTTCGCTTCGCATTTTGTGCTCCGCGGCGGTGACGTCTACGTCTTGCAGAAGGTGCTCGGGCACCAGAGCGTCAACACGACGCAGCAATACGCCCACCTGGCCGAGGGGACGTTTTCCCGGGAGCGGACGCGGATGGCTGGGCTGATCGGCGGCCTTGGAGGCGCGCGGACCTCCGGAGAGGGTCGATGACGCATGCATCCCCCCTCGCCGCGGGCGGAGCGATCGCGTTGTGGTTCGGTGGGGTCGCGGCTTGGCCGCGGGCAGCCGCGTTTGGCGGTCCCTAGGGAACGACGGGTGCGCGGCCATTGCGCAGTGTCGCGCGCGCCGCGAGGAACGTCTCCCAGCTTGGGTCGTTGAATCCTTGGAAGCGCAGGCGGTCGGTGTCGCCCTCGCACGCGTAGCGGAGGATGCGCTCGCAGCTCCGGTCGGCGATCCAGGCCCATAGTAAGTCGCGTGCGACGGCTTCGTCGGCGAACTCCGAGGAGTCCAAACTGTCGAGAGCCAACACGTCGTACGCCGGCAGCAGGGTGGATCGCAGACGTCGCGCGGGGTGACGGCTGTTCGGGCGGCCTTCGTGTTCCTGCTTGCTGGTCGTCACGCGCAGCCGGTCGGCGGCTTCCCTGAGGCGATCGTCTTCGGAGCCCTTGCCGTGGAGCGACGGCCGGCGCTCCCACGGGGACCCCTTGTTTTTTGCGTGCCAAGCCAGCGCGACCTGTAAGGCAAAGCGCGCGGCCAGCCGCCCGACCGCGCTGGTAAAGTCGTCGGGGCGGTGGCCTTTGGTCTCGATCTTCGCCCGGACCTCGTTCTCGTGCGGGAGGTGGCGCGTGAGGAGGCCGGCAAGATCGGGTGCGCGCCACGCGTACGGGGCGCCGCGCGCTGAGAGGCGGAGGGCTGCGCGATCGAAGTCTCGGGGAAGGAGCGGGTTGGCGAAGGCGGTCGCGAGCAAGAGCTCGGCCGTCCCCGGGGCTTCGCGCAGATGGAGCCGGATCCGGCGGAGCCACGCCGCCACCGCGGTAGGCTCATCGGGCGGCAGCGCCAGCGCGCCGAGGTAGTCTTCAAGGTCCTTGCGAAGTTCGCGCGCTTCCCGTTCGGCGGCTTGCAGCCCGACAGGGTGGCGGAGCGGGCGCCCCTCGTCCGGCACGACGAAGAGGGATGCCGGATCAGGAACGTCGCGCGCGCGGGACGGCGCCGCGAGTGCACGGCCGCGGAGGAGCTGGTCTAGCCACGTCTCGAACGCCTTGGCCAGCACGTCGGTGCGGGGCACGATGTCCAAACAGGGTCGCAGGAGCAAGCCCGGCAGGATGCACGAACGTGTCCCTGAGGGTCGCCGTAGCGGCGAAGCCGGGTCGCACTCGACGGGGAAGAGGTCGCGCGAGAGCAGCACCGCGTCTACCGCCCAGACGAGCCCTGTACCTGGTCTTTTCCAGCTCCAGCCGTGGCTCCCGAGCCAGCCGAGTTCGACCGTGGTCTGCGAAGCCAGACGGGTCTCTGTGGTTGGAGGGTCCGGGTAGACCTGCGACAACCACGGCGGGTGCTGGACGCGGACGGGCCCGTTGGACGTTGAGGCGGGTGGGTCGTTGGGCACGGGCGCAATCTCCGGAAAATCCCCTCGCCGACGTTGGGGCATGCTTCTCGTACGGCCAGCAAGCCGGTTTGGAGAATCCATGATGCGCCTTCATCCTACCATGCCCAACCTCCACGCCTCCCTGCTGCGCGTGTCCGACGTGGCGCGGCTGCTCTCGGTGCCTGATTCGACGGTGCGCTGGTGGACGCGCATCGGGCGTCTGCCCCACGTCCGGATGGGACCGCGAACGCCGCGGTACCGACCGGAGGACGTCGCGGCCTTTGTCGAAGCGAGGTTTGAGCGAGGAACCCGGTGAGGCACGGAACACCAGCGAGGGGCAAGGGCCAGCGCTTCGCCGAGGAGCGCCGGCGGTTGTTGGAGGGAGAGGGCCCAAACTGCCTCTCCGACGCCACCTCGCTGGTGGGGCTCGCCGCGCTCAAGCGTCGCTACCCGCAGGACTGGCACAGGGTCGTGCAGGGAGCGGCGTGCGGCGTTCCGAAGGCGACCCTTCTGGCGTGGTTGGTGCAGGGCCGGACGGAGGATCTGTTTCCGAAGCACGCCGCGGACAAGACCTTCGCGCCACGCCGGAACGCCGCGCGGATGATGGTCGCGTGCCTCGACGACGTCCGCATCGCCGAGATCGACGAGCGGACCCTTCATCGGCTCGCGTGTCGGTTTGCTGAGCGGCAGGCGTGCGGTTCCGCGCACCGGATCAGAAGGGATGCCTCGTTGCTGCGGCGGTGGGTTCGACAAGCCCAGTGCTCGATCGGCATGACGCCCCGGGTGAGGTCCCGGTGGCGACGGGTCCCGTTGGGCGTTGCCCTCCCTTCGAACCGGTCGACTCTTTGTCTTGCCGACGTCGCCGAGGCGCTGCGCGCGTGTCGTCGTTTGGACATCCGGGCGATGATCGGTCTCGCGGTCGGCGGGCGCTTGTCCACGCAGGAGATGGAAAGCCTCAGCTGGAAGGACGTAGAGACCGATCGGTGCGCGGTTGTGGTCCGCTCCGGCGACCGGCGAGGAACGCCGCGACGTCTCGCTGGACGCACGGTCGTGCTGCCTGCGTGGACGTGGGGACTCCTGATGGCGTGGCGCGAAAGCGCGCCGTCCAGCGCTTGGGTGTTCCCGCATCCCCGCGATCCGCGGCGCCACCGCACCCGGAGCGATGGGCGGCTGCGAACGCTGGGACGTCGTCTAGGACGCGACGATCTCAGCCTCGCGGCGTTGCGGGTTTTTGGGCAGTCGGTCGCTCGCGGCGCGGGGATGTGCCGTGCCGGCGTGCGCGGCAGCGTCAGCAACCAGGCGTCGAGCGACCCACGGGTGGTGCGCAAGGTGGAGGACGAGCAGGCCCGGCTCGCCGAGGCGTGGCGCTTGCTGCGGTCGCCGCCCGCCGTCCCGCGTGCGTTTCCACGCCGGGCACCCTCGGGTTGCGCGCCGTGCGAGCCAGAGCTCGCGGCTTCACGCCGGCGGATCGCGAAGCGGTTTGGTGAGGTCGTTCCGCCGTTACCAGCCTCGTGCCTCTTGGGTGGGGATGAAGGGTCGGCGTGGCTCGAACCGTCGTACCGGGGCCTTCGCGAGGGACCCGAGCGGCTCTCCGAGTGGGAGGATGGCGCTGGCGTCGAGGCGCGCGTCGAAGCGCAGCGACCGCCCCCCGTCCCCTCGAGGCCGACGGCGATGGAGATGCTGGAACGCGATAACCACGAGCTCACCCAGCGATTGCGTCGTGCGGAGCGGGCTCGCGATGATAGCCGCGCCGAGGTGGCGCGTCGGCGCGCCGAGGACGAGTTCAAGCTGCTGCTCGCGTTCACGGGGGGTGGCGTGGCTGGCTATTCCATCGCGCGCCTGCAGAGCGATCCCGCGGCGCGGTCCCGATGCGGGTCGTCGCTGCGTGCGGTCGCGGCATCGGCCGAAGAGGACCTGTCACGCCGGGGCTGACGTGCGGCGTGGGTGCGGTGGCGCGGCACGAGGTCGCAGCGTTTGCGTCTGTCGCCGGGGAGCGCTTGGGGTGGGTGCGCTCGGGTAGCGGCCTGTCCGCGAGGCACGTCCGCGACCAGGGGCGACGTGGTTTGGGGTGTGGGCCCGGGGACCGGCCTGCTGGCGTGAGGCCTGTTCCCCACGGGCGCTGGGGAGGTCGTGCAAACGAGGGGGCGTCCGGCTTTACGGCCGAGACGGATCCGGGTGTCTGATCGATGCACGTGCGGGTGTCTTGGGTGGGCCACGTGCGCACGCGGAGCGCGGCGGCGTGAACACTATGGGGCGAAGCTTGAGGCAGCGCGGGTCGACGACGCCGTAGAGCGCGTTGGCGGCGTCGGCGGCGCGCTGGCGGTAGCCGACCTCGTCGACGACGAGCACCTGGGGAGCGACGTACTCGGCGGTCTTCTCCCGCAGCGTGCCCGTCAGCGCCGCGCCGCAGCGCGTCGCCGATGCCCGCGAGCGCTTCGGCGCGCCAGGCCTCGACGGTCTCGGCGCGCACGCCATACCGGCGCGCGACCCGGTCCACCGTCGCCTTGCCGCCCAGCAGCTCCAGCACGGCCTGGGTGCGCTCGGCCACGGTGCGCCGACCGGGTCGACCGCGACCACCTTGTCCTAGCTGAGATGACCACCTTGGGCGAACCGGAGGTGATCACCTTGCTCGAGCCGGGCGTGATCGGCTTGGCCGCGGTCAGTTGGATCACCTCGCCTGGGCCATTGTACGTTGAGTGGCGGGGCCTCACGAATGGGATACTGGCTTCAGCAGGGCGAGGAAGTGGCAACTGCTTGGCTAATGATCGCCGCTGGAGAGCGTCGCTCCCACGCCGGCAACGAGGGTTACGACGACGATCCGTCGTCCCACTACAGCTGGGATGACACCGTAGCGAACTGGCGGCGACCGAAAGCGGGCGATTTTGTCGTACTTTGGGACAAGGAGACACTGCTGGGTGCATCGGTGATCGAACACATCACCGAAATCGACTCCAATAAGCGTCGCCATCGGTGTCCCAGTTGTGGGAAAACTGGCATCAAAGAGCGTAGCAGTACTGTGCCGCGCTACCGGTGCTACAAGTGTACCCATGAGTTCGAAACCGCCGCATCGGAGGAAATCCGCGTCCACACACGGCGTACGAGGCACGGCGCTGCCTGGATTGATCTGAGCGGTCGTATGGACGGTCCGACACTTCGAGCGCTTTGTGTTCAGCCACATTCGATTCAGAGCCTCCGTGAGTTCAACTGGGAAGTTTTCAAAGAACGAATCGCCGAGACAGAAAGCCTCGTCCCGCTCAAGCGCATGGAACAACTGAGCAGCCATATCGCTGGCGGACCCCTACATATCGCTGGCGGACACCAAACAATGACATTGCGCGTGCGCGTCGGGCAGCGCGCGTTCAGGTTTGCTCTTGCGAAAAAATACGGTAATGTATGCGCGTTTTCCGGTCCACAGCCAAGTTCCGTACTCGAAGCCGCTCATTTATACAGCTACGCTACGAACGGGGAACACGACGAGTCAGGCGGGCTGCTGCTGCGGCGAGATCTCCATCGCCTATTCGATCTCGGACTCATCTGCGTAAATCCTACTACGACAACCCTCGATGTGCATTCTGACCTCTCGCAGTTTCCACAGTATACGTCGCTGTCCGGTGCCGCTCTGCACGTGTCCGACGTAGGTCAGCGAATGCGCTCGTGGCTCGAAAAACACTGGGATCAACATCGTACGGCGAGTCGAACGGGTCCAACGAGATAGGCTCAAGCGCGCTGCTGCATGGTCAAATGCAGCGATGCGCGACCGCGTCCACCAGTCTTCTGCGACGCGTAGTGCAACGATGACAACTCATTCCCCATCCTCGTGACGCAGATGGAAGCATCTAGTCAGGTAGGCTTTGGGGGGCCCCAGAGTTTCTTTGGACAGCTGATAAGCAGCACCAGGAGCCACCCACATGTCCATCTCCGATCGCGGCCGGTTCTCGGCCAAGCGCAAGGGTGATGCCGTCCTCCGCCTCCTGCGGAGCGAGGCCCTTGACCCTCTCCCCTCTGATCTCGGCGTGACCGGCGCCGCGCTGGCGGGATGGCGTGATGCCTTCCTCGACGGCGGCCTCGAGGCGATGCGCACGCGCCGGACCGAGGAGCACGACGCCACCGTCGAGCAGCTCCAGCGCAAGCTCGGTGAGGTCACCATGGCCAACGAGCTGCTAGAAGCGAAGTTCGAGGTCCTGGAGGCCGGCCGCCCTTTGGCCGGGCGGCGGTCGAGGTCATGACGCAGCGCACCTCGCCCGCCACCTCCAAGCGCTACACCATCGCCCAGGTTTGCCGCGTCTGGCGCCTTCCGCGTTGAGCGTTTTATACGTCCTCGCCCCACTCGGATGCGGACTGCCCGCCAACTCGGCGGTGGGGCCCATAAGGCCCTGCGCCGTCGCCGAGCTGGTGGCGGACGTTCGGGGGGGGGGGGCTGGTGGCGTCGCCCTTCGCGGACGAGGGCTACCGCAAGGTCTGGGCGCGACTGCGTGCCAAGAAGGTCCGGACATCGAAGGACCGTGTCCGTCGGGTCATGCGCGAGCACGGCCTCTCGGCGCCGCACTTCGCCGTGCGGCGTCGCGGGAACAAGGCCCACGACGGCACGATCACCACGAAGCGACCGGACGAGATGTGGGGGACCGACGCGACCTCGGTTCTCACGGGCGAAGGTGTGGCGACCATCCTCTTCGCCGTCGACGCCTGCACGTCGGAGTGCGTCGGCATCGACGCTGCACGCCACGGCACACGCATCGAGGCGCTGGAGCCCATCCGGCAGGGCGTCCGCGCCTGCTTCGGCCGCTACGACCGCGACGCCGCGGTCGACCTGGCGCTGCGCCACGACCACGGCAGCCAGTTCATGAGCGACCACTTCCAGCCTGAGCTGGTGTTCCTCGGCGTGCGCGCCAGCGCGAGGCTCGTGGCCGAGCCTGAGTGCAACGGCGTCGCCGAGCGCTTCGTGCGCACGCTGAAGCACCAGCTGTTGTGGCTGAGGACCTTCGACACGATCGAAGGTCGACGGCTCGCGCTGCAGGCGTTCAAGCACCTCTACAACCACGAGTGGCTCGTGCAGAAACACCGCCACCTCACGCCGGCCGCCGTACGGGCACGCTTCACCAACCCTGCTCAGGCTGCGGTTTGAATGAACCAGCCGAGTTGTCCAGGAAACCGAGGGGCACTACGGGGCCAATCCGCGGACCCCCGGGATTTTTCGCATTCCGGCACCCCGGATGCCCTCCAACTCGCCGCTGAGATGGGCAGGCCCCAACCGGGATCTGCCGCATCCGTAGCGCACCTAACGCGGCGCTCGGGTTGCTTCCCAGCAGAGCCCTATCCTCCGATCAGGTGCGTTGGTCCCAGGGACATTGGTGCGACCTAGATGGTCCCTCGATCGTGGCACGGGTGGTCCCTCGATCGTGGCGTGGGTGGTCCCTCGATCGTGGCGCGGCGCTGTCGTCATGATGGGGTGTGGTCCCTAGATCGTGGCGTGGTGGTGGTCCCATTCATGTGGCGCTTGACACCGGGATCCACGGCTTCTACAACGACCTGAGCCTCCATTCGACCATCGGCTTCCACAGCCCGGTCGAGTTCGAGGCGCTTCACCGGGCTTCCATCACCGAAGCCGCCTGACCCCCGAGTGGTCTGTCAAACGGGGGCAAGGTCAGCCTATTAGCGGTTATGCCCGGTGACCCCCGCTTCCAAGCGTCGCCCTACCGGGTGACGGCATTGGTGGAGGCCGCGATGCCCTACACCAAGCGCCCTGAACCCGAGAAGCGGGTGATGGCGGTATGCGAGGATGGCTAGGGGGTTACGCTGGCGGGTTATGTCGCGTTTCACGACAGGTCTGTCGGCACAGATCCTACACCCCCCGTCCAGAAAACACGTACGCCGCGCCCATGTTGCTTTTGGCGGCGGTCGACACGGAGCAGCCAAGCCGTCCCCTCGTCGCTGTTGAGCGAGCGTTGCCGTCACTGCGGGATTATTCACCGATTGCGTGCGACTCTAGGAATCCACGATCCCTCAGCGACTGAAAGATGTCCCAGATATGGGAAGCGGAATGACGGCCGAGACGAACACCCATTTCCCAGTTGTGTTTGTCGGACGGACCGCCCTTTCCGAGGGCGCTTCTGGAGAAGTTTGCTGACCCGAGCAGGGCCTCGCCGCCGGCGCCAGCGGGGTCAACGACGATCGCTTTGATATGCATGAGCCGCCCCTCGGAGGGCCGGTAGACGAAAAGCCGCGGGTGGCTGGCCAATCTGATCTCGGAATTGTTGTTCGGATCGAGGACGAGGTGGACCTCAATGGCCGCCTGCCTCAGCAGCCGGGTCAGCATCTCGGTAATGTCGGGGCCTACGATGAACCCCATGATCAGGATCTGAAAGCTGGCCTTTTCGAAAAGCTTGTGCACGACGTCGAAGGTCCGCTCGCTGTTCGTCACCTCCGCGGGGAGGGTGACGGCGAGCCGCGGGGGGAGGCCTTCCAGGTCAACATCGTCGACGCGGAGGATGCCTTCGTCGGGAAGGTGATCCGGGTGGTCGGGACGGTTGAGCGGGTCGAGAAGCGCGGCGAGGACTACGTGCTCGCGCTGGCGCGGCTGCGGGGGACGCAGCGGATCGTGGAGGTGACGTTCCGGAAGGAGGACCGGGAGGAGCTGGTGGGGCTGAGGCCGGGGGACTCGGTGGTGGTGATGGGGAGCGTCGAGCGACCCGGGCCAGTGGTCGGGATCGAGACTCGAGTCGGTGCGTAGCGTCAGCCCGGGCTGGGTATATGCCTATAGAACTTTCTGGCTCGACCCGGGGGCGGACTGGGATGAGGAGAAGACGGCGGAGTTCCTGGAGATCGGCGGGACGGAACATCCCCGGTGATGTGGCGCCCGATCCGGGTCAGCGTTCGAGCGTCCAGGAGCACTCCCCATCGCACGTGCCGCTCAACGTGTTTGCGTCCTCGACGGAGCCCTCGCATCCGGTCACGGAGTCGCCGTCGTCGAACGTGACGGCCGACCCGTCGACCATCGCCCCCTCCGGCAGTCCCATGTCCATGCCCGAGCAGGTGATCGTGAGCTCACATCCGTCGCGCACGATCTCGCACCCCATCGTCATCCCGATGCAGCTCCCGCTCCACGCCCAGTCATCGCCGGCCGTCACCTCGTCGCAGGCCGACGATTCGGCGTCGGTGTCGTTCGTGCCGTCCGTGTCGTTCGCGCCACCCGAGCAGGCGGAGATCAGCAGCAGGGTGGACGCAAGGGCGAGGGTACGCGACATGGAGCCTCCAAGGTGACGCCCACTAGCCGGTCTTGGTACCGAGACGGCAGTGTGACCGACGCGGCCACACGAGGCGTTGGACGTCACACCGCCGCGTGGTCGACGGGGCCGGCTCAAGGTGTCAAGCTGATCGGGTGGAGGCATCATGCGCGCGGTGCACTGGATCCTACTCTCGTCCGTGCTGGCGGTAGGCTGTACGCCCAAGAACGGGACGCCATCTGGCGACGAGCGGCTCGTAGAGACCTGCGGGTTCTCACCCCTTGCCGACGAGAACCCGTCCGCCGAGGTCGTCGAGGTCTCGTTGACGGCGGACGAGCAGGCCTGGGACCCCGGAACGGGCACCGACGTGGCGGGGCGCGCCTTCAACGGCACAGTCCCAGGGCCCGTGGTGGAGGTCACGGTGGGGCAAACGCTCCGCCTGCACTTCCAAAACGACACTGAGCACCCGACGACCATCCACTGGCACGGTCTGCGTGTTCCGGAGGCGATGGACGGGATCTCGCAGATGATGAACCCTGTACCACCCGGCGGCACGTTCACCTACGAGTTCGAGGTGAAGGACGCCGGCTTCTACTGGTATCATCCCCACATGGACACCGCAGACGCGCTGGAAGCCGGCCTCTACGGCTCCATCGTGGCCCGTGCGCCGGGTGAGGCGGCAGCATCCTGTGACCTCCCGATTGTGTTGGACGACGTCCTACTGGACCGTGACACGCTCCAGATTGAGCCGCCCGGAACCGCGATGGATCAGGTGATGGGCCGGCTCGGGAATCACCTGCTGGCGAACGGCCGCGAGGACCGCACCTACGAGGTCGTCGCCGGCGACGTTGCGGTGCTTCGCCTCGTGAACGCTTCGAATGCGCGGCACATGGACCTCGGAATCGATGGGGTCCCCATGACCGTGCATGCGACAGACGGCGGCTGGCTGGAGTCGCCCTACACGGTCGATCGGCTCGTCATCGCGCCCGGGGAGCGGTACATCGTGGCGTTGGCCGCGCCGGACGAGGTGGGCCAGGAGGTCGTCGTCACGAATCGAAGGGTCTACCTTCATCACCCCGGCGGCGACATGATGGAGTACGACCCGCTCGGAGACGACGAGACCGCGGTCTTCCAGCTCCGCACCGTCGAGGGTGACCCGAGCGGCTTCACTGCGCCAACCTTCGACCCCGCGCCACCGATGGCCGCGAGCTCGCCCGCGCATAGCTGGGTGCTCGCAGAAGACATGATGGCCGGCACCGTGACCATCGACGGCGCTTCCTGGCCCGATGTCCCCATGGTGATGGCCGGCGCGAACGAGCCGACCACCTTCGTCATCGACAACCAATCCGAGATGCGGCACCCCTTTCATCTCCACGGCAACCGCTTCCAGGTCGTCGAAATCGATGGTGAGTCCGTGGAAAAGCCCGCCTGGAAGGACACCGTCAACGTCCCCGCCGAGACACGGGTCACCATCGTCAGTGAGCTCGACAACGCCGGCGAGTGGATGTACCACTGCCACATCCTGGAGCATGGCGACGCCGGGATGGCGGGCATGATGACCGTGGAGTGAGCATGGGCTCGCTACGGTCGCAGTTCCGCTGGACAGCGACGGGCCTCGCCGCGGTCCAGCTCACAGCGGTCGGCTTCGGAATCGTGACTTGGCAAAGTGTCCTCGAAGCGACCGAGCGAGAGCAGGTCCTGGCCGATTCACGGGCCGCCGTAGACGCATTGAGGGAGTCTGCGCGCGAAACCTACGTGCATCAAGCGCACACCTTCATTGAGGGAGGCACTGGCCACCTCCACCACCTGGGCGAGATCGAGGAGGCTCTCGATGCAGACCTCACCC
>JBJONI010000492.1:0-3029 GCA_046051915.1 Pseudomonadota bacterium | reverse complement strand
CGCTCTCGAGAACCTTTGCCGCTTCCAAACATGTGAAAATGGCCTTGTTCCACGAGACGAGGGTGACGTCGGTGCCCGCCCGTCGCTCGTCGGCGACCCCGAGCGGGATCAGGTATTCCTCATCCGGGACCTCTCCACGAAAGCCGTAGCCGAGCTCTGATTCCATGAACAACACAGGGTTGTCGTCGCGAATCGCGGTTTTGAGCAAGCCGTAGGCGTCGCGTGGCGTCGCGGTGGAGATCACCTTGAGGCCGGGGAAGTGGGCGTAGATCGACTCAAGCGACATCGAGTGCTGGCTGGCGAGGTTCTCGGCCGCGCCGGACGCGCCACGGATGACGATCGGCACCTTGTACTGGCCCGCCGTCATGTTGAAGATCTTGGCCGCGTTGTTCACGATTTGGTCGTAGGCGACGAGGCTGAAGTTCCACGTCATCATCTCGACGATCGGGCGAAGGCCCGCCATCGCGGCGCCGATCGCGAGGCCGGTGAAGCCGTTCTCCGCGATGGGCGTGTCGATCACGCGTCGCTCGCCAAACTCGGCGAGCATGCCCTGGCTGACCTTGTAGGCGCCGTCGTAGTAAGCGACCTCTTCGCCCATCAGGAAGACGCGCTCGTCACGGCGCATCTCCTCGACCATCGCGCGTCGGATCGCCTCACGTAGGGTGAGTTCGGCCATCGGTCACTCCGCGTAGGTGTAGTCGTAGAGGTGGGCCGGATCGGGGATCGGGCTGGTGTCGGCGAAGTCGTAGGCGTCCTGGCAGATCGCCTTGACGTCGTCGAGGACCGCGTCGAGGGCGGCCGCTTCGACGCCGTGCACGTCGATCAAGCGCTGCCGCGCCAACTCGATGCCGTCCTTCTTCTTCTTCTCCTCGAGCTCTCCTGCCGCGCGGTATTTGGCGGGATCCGACATGCTGTGGCCACGGTAGCGGTAGGTGATCGCCTCGAGGATGACCGGGCCCGCACCGCTGCGGGCGTGGTCGACCGCGGCCTGCACGTTTCGGTAGACGTCGACCACGTCGAACGCTTCGAACTGCCAACGCCGCATCCCGACACCGTCGCCGCGGCGGCTCATGTCGGTGAAGTACGACTGCCGTTCGAGGGACGTCCCCATCGCGTAGAAGTTGTTCTCGCAGAGGTAGACGGCGGGGAGCTTCCAGAGCTGGCTCAGCTCGAGCGCCTCGAAGAAGGCCCCTTGTTGGGCCGCGCCGTCGCCGAAGTAGGTCAGGCTGACGGTTCCCCGACCGAGGTACTTCGACGCGAAGGCTGCACCCGCCCCGAGGGGGACGTGCCCGCCGACGATCCCGTAGCCGCCGTAGAAGTTGACGTCTTTGCTCGCGAGGTGCATCGATCCGCCGATGCCGTGCGTGATCCCGGTCGCCTTGCCGAACAACTCCGCCATGATCGCGCGGGGACTCGCGCCGCGGGCGAGGATCTGCCCGTGTTCCCGGTACCCGGCCACGACCTCGTCCTCGGCCTTCAGCGCGCCCGTCGCTCCGACGGCGACCGCTTCCTGGCCGATGTAGAGGTGACAGAAGCCGAGGATCTTCTTGAGCGTGTAGGCTTTTGCCGCCATCTCTTCAAAACGGCGCAACAAGACCATGTCACGGTAAAACCCGAGCAATTGCTCGGTGCTCACGGGGTAGCGTTCCGCGAGCGCTTCGGGGGTGGGCGGGTGCCAGGCCGTTTCCATGCGGGGCTCCTCAGGAACGCAGGGGGTAGCCCCTGCGTGCGGCGACGGCAAACGCGGGCGACTGGCCGGGACACGTCGGCCACCGCGCGGTCATCGGGCCCAAGCGCACAGCTCGACGTGGTGGAGTGGCCCGGGCTCGCCGGGTGTCCACGTTTCGACGGCGCGCGGGCTGGACCAGCACGCGCCGGTCCGTGTCAAGCCCTGGTAGCACGGGCCCGCCTTGCGAAACTGCCCGCCGTTCCAGCAGAGCGCCGCCGTCGCACCGTCGCGCTGGAGCGACCCGAAGACCCCTTTTTGAACCACGATCTCCTCGGCCCCGGCGCACATCGCGACCTCCGGTGGCTGCCCGCCCGGACAGACGATGCGCATGCGGAGGTCGTCAAACTCGTCGAAGCCGCGATGGCTCGCGAAGTGGCACCGTCCATCGAGGTGGATCACGCCGTCGATCGTCAGCTTGCACTTCGCGTTGAGCGCGCGATCATCGGCAAGCGCGGACTGCGCAAGCGCGATCGCGGCGATCCAGGACAAACGGCGCATGCGGCCTCCTCGGTCGCGGACGCTAACGCGACGCGGCGATGCGCGTCGGGATGCGTCGCCGAGGGTCTCGCCGGGCGCACCGGACTCGACAACGCAGCCGCCGCCGCCATAGACCCCAACGGCTTGGAGGGTGAGATGGCCACCGTGGAGCAACTGCAGGCGGGAGATGTGGCCGGGTTCAACGCCTCTCGCGGCGAGCGGGTCGATCTGTTCGCCGAGGACCTCGCCGGCCTGTCGCTCGATGGCGTGCAGTGGAGCAACGCGCGCCTCGACAAGAGCGATCTGACGGGCACGACCCTGCGTCGTGCTCAGCTCATTCGTGCCTCCCTCTCCGACGTCGACGCCGCCGACGTGGACATGACGAACGCGATCGCGACGGGCTGCAAGGCGCGCGACGCGTACCTCGAAGGCTTGCGGTGCGATGGGCTGGATGCCACGCACGCCGACCTGTCCGGGGCGACGCTCGACGGCGCGAGCGGCGTTGGGGTGAAGCTGCCTCAGGCCAAACTGAAGGGCGCGTCCTGCAAGGGCGTTCGCTGGCCCGGCGTCGACCTCGCGGAGGCCGCGCTGGGCGATGCCGTGTTCGACGGCGCGGACCTGTCGGACGCGAACGTGACGTCCTTGCGCGCCTTTGGCCTCAAGGCCCCATCGGCCAACCTGCGAGGATGGCGCGGCGCGGACGTCGTGCTCAGCAAGGCGCAGCTTGCCGGCGTCGATCTGCGAGGGGCAGCGCTCGCGGGCGCCTCGCTCGCGGGTGCTTCGCTGGTGGGGGCCAAGCTCGGTGACGTGGACCTCGCGGGCG
>JBJONI010000491.1:0-4052 GCA_046051915.1 Pseudomonadota bacterium | reverse complement strand
GGTGGGCCGCAGATGACGCTGTGGCGACGCGGGGCGGATTGGTCGATCCGCGTCGGCGGGCTGGAGCTGATGCACAGCCGCCAGCATGCCTCCGAGGACGCGCTCGCCGCGTTCGCCATCGCTGCTCTGGCGGACGGCGGCCCGCCGAGAAGCTGCCTCGTCGGGGGGCTCGGGATGGGCTTCACCGTCCGTGCTGCGGTCGACAGGCTGCGTCCCGAGGACTCGGTGGTGGTGGCGGAGCTGGTCGCGGAAGTCGTCGCTTGGTGCCGGGGGCCGCTCGCTGGGCTGACCGGGGACGTGCTGTCGGACGCTCGCGTCTCGGTGGTCCACGACGACGTCGGCGCCGTGCTCCGCGCCGCGTCAGCGGCCTACGATGCCGTGATGCTCGATGTCGACAACGGCCCCGAAGGCGTCACGCGCGCCGCGAACGACGCGTTGTACAGCGACGCTGGCCTGCGGCAGGTGGCGCGCGCCCTGCGTCCGGGAGGCGTCCTGACGGTGTGGTCGGTCGCACCGGCGCCTCGGTTCGCGGCCCGTTTGGTCCGGAACGGTTGGTGGGTGGAGGAGCACGTCGTCCGCGCGCGTCCGAACGGTAAGGGCGCGAGGCATACCCTGTGGGTCGCGCGCCCTCCGGTCGGGTGAGGCGGTCAGGGGCAGTCGGCCGGGCAGGTCTCTGCGGTCTCGGGGCCGTCGCACACGCCGTCGCCGCAGCACATCGATGTTTGGCCGGGCGCGCAGTCTGCAGGCGCACCCCCCCCGGGTCCGCCGCCGGACCCACCGCCCGGCGCGACGCGAAGGAACGAGGGGTCGGGCGTGTAGGTGAAGCAGCGCGGGATGTAGGGGTAGGTCTCGGTCAGCACGTAGACGTAGGTGGTCGTGACGACGCCATCGAGGGTCAGCGTCTCGATGCGCCCGTTGCACGCGTCGAGGTCTCCGAGGCCGTCGACGTAGGCCCAGTCGGCGACGAAGGTCCCGTCATACGCCCCCGATGGCGCCCCGGCGGGCCGGGTTCCCGTGCGGAGCTGGTAGGACGTGGTCAAGGCGCGGACCGGGGAGGCCGCGTCGGTGCCGTCCTCGTGGCCGTAGAGGGCGACGATCGGCGCCCCATCCGCGGCCCAGCCGACCTGGGTCACCGCGGGCGTCGCGGGCAGCAGGGACGTGGGCACCCCGTGGTAGTGGTAGGCGCCACCGGGCTGCACGTGGGCGAGGTTGCAGTCGACGCCGAGGCCGGTGGGATGGTTGGTCGCGTCGCTGTCGAAGTGGTCTGCCGCCGTCGCGTACCGCAGGGCCTCGTACCGCCAGCTCTCGTCATCGTTCCAGAGCTCCGCCGTGGCGGGGTCGAGGACGGCGCCGGAGAAGAGGACGCCGAACACGCCTTGTTGGCTGCTGCCCGTGCCCGAGGGCGTGACGGGTACGCTGTAGGTGTACGCTTGCGCCGCGATCGCGTTGGGGTTGTCGGGGTTCGGGAACGTCCCCACGTCGTGGTTGACGATGCCGTTGGCCGTGATCGATCGCCGTCCGTCCGCGATGGATTCGGCGTACGCGTGGCCGACGCCGAGGTCGCACGCGAGCGCGGTCGCGGTCTGCGTGCACGCCAGCGCCTCGACGTTGCGGCCGTTGGCGTCGGTCGAGACGGCCGGCGTGGCGGTGGTTGGCGTGCCGGGATCGTCGCACGTGGGCTCGACCGCCGGCGTGTCGGTCGACGCTGTGTCGGTGTCGCCCGACGTGTCCTTGTCGCCCTTCGTGGCGTCGGCTCCGCCGCACGCGGCCACGAGGACGAGAATGGGGACAAGGCGCATCGGATCTCCAAGGTTCCACAGGGTCATCGAACGGTACGCGGGCGGGCACGAACCCACAACACGACGCAACTGATGATGGCCGCGAACGCCACGCCCCAGCCACTCGCCGGGAGCTTCGTGGGTGGCGGCGCGGCGCCAAACAGCCAAACGTCGCCCCCGGCCGCGTCGACGACGTGGGTCTCGGGCGGTCCCAACGCCTCCCACACGCCGGGTGCGTCCGCACGCAGGGCGCGCGCCTGCACGTGCAGCGGCTCCCCGTCGAGGCCGGCGACATCAAGGTGGAGCGCCGGGTCGGTCGTTGGACACCGTAGAGACACGCGGACATGGTCGGCGCCTTGGCCGATCGTGCTGACGGAGACGTCGTCGCAGGCGATCACCGCCCCGGTCGCGGTCCGAAGGACGAAGGCCTTCTCAAACGCTTGACGGAGGTCCTCGCGGGCGTCCGCCACCTCGGGACGCGTCAGCAGGCCGTCGCCGTTCACGTCAGCGCTCGGCCACAGCGCGAGCCCGGGTGTGACGGTCACGCGCAGCGCCGTACCGTCGAACTCCACCTGCGCTCGGTGGGCGTCGAGGCCGTGCGCGCGCGACGTTGGGACCATCGGGTACATCATGGTCGAGATGTACGACAAGACGCGACCCACCGCCACATCCCGTGACGTCGGTGCCGAATAGGGGCTGGCGGTGAGGAGGTCGCATGCGTGGCTTGGCTTGGTGGTTGGCTTGTGTGACGGTGGCCGCGGGGTGCGCGGAGCCGTCGTCGGACGCGCTCGATTCGGCGGTGGCGGTCGAGCCGGACCCAACCCCGGTGTTCACGCCACTCGACGAGAGCGGAGAGGTCGTCGAGGGCGTGGAGCTGTCACGCTACGTGGGCGCTTGGTACGAGATCGGCACCTTCGTCATCCCGTTTCAGGCCGCGTGCACCGGATCGACCGCCGCGTACGCACCGATCGACGATCGGACGATCAGCGTGCGCAACCGGTGCTTGATCAACGACCTGGACGGTGATCCCTTCGTGATCGAGGGCGACGCGACGTTGGAGAACGCGACGAACACGCGCCTCTCCGTGCGGTTCTTCGGCGACTTCGGAGCGCCGTACTGGGTCGTGGAGCTCGACGGGCAACCGGGCGAGCAGCCGTACGACTGGGCGGTGGTGAGCGGTCCGGCCTACGGCACCCTGTGGATCCTGCACCGGGCGCCCCAGATGCCGTCGTCGCTGCTCGACCCGATCCTCGATCGGCTCGAAGCGCGCGGCTTTGACCTGTCGCGCATCACGTGGACGGTTCAGCCCGAGACGCCGTTTGCGTCCGCAGACGTGCTCGGCGAAGGCGGCTGAGGCGGCGACGAGATCACCGCTGGGACGTCCGACGCGCCGCAGCCGACGGCGAGGCCGACGTTGCGCCATGTGGTCGGGGTCTCGGGGAGGTAGACGTACGCGAGGTCGACGTCTTCGCCGTTGACGACGACCACGTGGTAGCGCCGCCCGGATGCGCGCTCGACGCGCGTGGTGACGCGTTCGACCGGCGCCACGACGCCGACCGCGTCGCCGCACGGCGCGCAGAAGTGCTGGATGTGGTGCGTCGCCGCAAGTTGGCGCGCGGCGGCGATGGCGAGGCGTCGCGAAGGGTTCCAAGCGCACTGGTCGGCGCGCGCGGGGGCGGAGAGTCCGAGGAGGATCAGCAGGGCACCAAGGCCCAACGTCGGATGCATCAGGCCTCCTTGCGCGTCAGTACCGGCTCGGGAAGATGCCCGCGTCGCAGATCGTGTAGGTCATCGGCACGCCGTTGCTCGCCTTGGGGGCGACGTCGCGCAGGTCGGGGAGGGCGAAGGTGGTGACCCCGTCGCCGCCGTACGTGGTTCCGAGGAGCGCGAACAACGCGATGTTCTCTGCGATGGAGAGCGTCTGCCCCGCTGCCCGGACGCCTTGGCCGACCACGCCGGCGGTCAGCTTGATCTCGCCGAGGTAGCAGAACTCGTAGTTCGGTCCGCCCTCCGCCCATCCCTGTCCGCCAAAATGCTCGGTGATCGGGGCTTGCTGCCACGCGACGTACTGCGCCAAGGTGCCCGAGTAGCCTTGACCGAGCCACAGGTCGTAGGCGCTCTGGCCGGGCGCGCCGTACGGCCCGATCTCGCCCTGCGGCCCTTGCGGCCCGATCTCGCCCTGCGGCCCGGGTAGGCCCTGGAGCCACACCAGGAAGTCGGCCTCTGTGCCCTCGTAGCCCTGCGCGAGCCAGAGGTCGTAGGCGCTCTGACCGG
>JBJONI010000490.1:0-6117 GCA_046051915.1 Pseudomonadota bacterium | reverse complement strand
CCCCAACGAGCATCATCGCCAGAACGGTGAGTTCGCCGCTGCCGTTGACGTAGTGCAATCCCAAGTAATCGGCGAACACGACGTTGCCGGTGACGTAGGCGATGACCCCGTAGGTGGCCGCCGCGACCATGTACGGCCCAATCGCCAAGCCATCCAAGCCGTCGGTCAGGTTGACCGCGTTGCTCGTTCCCACGAGGATGAACAGACCGATCGCTGGATACAACCAGCCCAACACGTCCGGCGCTCCGGTCCACAGCTCGCGGAAGTCGAGCACCGTGTCCTTGAGGAACGGGACGGTCATCACGGGCTCGATCACGCCGCTCACGTGCCCCCAAGCGAGCACGCCGCCGCCGAACAGCACCTGCCCGAGGATCTTGTAGCGACCGGCGAGGCCACCGCTGTCGCGGAGCATCACCTTCTTCCAGTCGTCATAGAACCCGATCAGGCCGTAGCCGTTCAGCACGATGAGCATCATCCAGACCATCGGCTGATCGATGCGTGCCCACAGCAGGGCCGAGGCGGTGAACGCGCCGAGGAGCACCAGGCCGCCCATCGTCGGCGTGCCCACCTTGTTCAGGAGGTGGCTCTCAGGCCCGTCCGTCCGGATGATCTGGTCCATCTTGCGACGGTTCATCCAGTCGATGAACGCCGGGAACCCGAGGTAGGCGATCATCAGCGCGCTGATCATCCCCCACGCCGTCCGGAACGAGATGTAGCGGAAGACGTTGACGAGAGGCAGGGTCTCGGAGAGCTCAGCCAACCACGCGATCATGCAAGAGCCTCCGAGGCCTTTGAGGAGCGATGCGCGACGAGCGCTTCGAGGACGCGTTCGACGCGCGCCCCCCGGCTGCCCTTGAACGCGATGTGATCGCCCGAGGTGAGCCACGCGTCGAGGTCCGCGACGGCTTGGACGGGGTCGAGGAACCGCAGGACGGGGGTCGCGCCGCGCACCGGGGCGACCGACATCCTCGGGCCGACGAGCACCACGAGGTCGACCCCGGCATCGGCGGCGTACTGGGCCACCTCGGCGTGAAAGTCAGCTTCACCGGGACCGAGTTCGAGCATGTCGCCCAACACCAGCGCCCGTCGACCCGGAAGCGCCGCGACGACGTCGATCGTGCTGCGCATCGACGCCGGGTTGGCGTTGTAGGCGTCGTTGATCGCGGTCACCCCACCGGGCACCGCCAGCGTCGCAAGACGCATCCCGACCGGCGCAAACCGGGCGAGATCGGCCGCCGCCCGCGGCAGGTCGAGACCCAGCGCCGCGGCCACGGCGAGCGCGCCACCCGCGTTGTGCGCGACGTGGGCCCCGGGGGCGCCGAGCGTGGTCGCCACGATCGCGCCGCTCGGCAGCCGCCATGTCCCACGGGTGGTCAACGTTTGAGGGTCGAGCGACGCGTCGAGCACGCGGACGTCGACCTCCTCACCGCGTCCCCAGCGCAGGACCCGGCCCGCGGGATGGGCCGCGTCCGCGAGGTACGGGTCGTCGGCGTTGACGACGATCGCATCTCCAGGACGCGCGGCATCGAACAAGGCCCGCTTCTCCTGCGCGACGCCCGGCAGGCCGCCCAACTCCAGCAAGTGCGCTGGACCGACGTTCACAATCAGCCGCACATCGGGCGCGCCGATGTCGGCGAGCAGCGCGATCTCCCCGGGCGCAGACGTTCCCATCTCCAACACCACGACGTCGGCATCGGGCGGCGTCGCGAGCAGCGTGAGCGGCACACCGAGGTGGTTGTTCAGGTTGCCCTGCGTCTGGTGGACCCGGCCCATCTGCGTCAGCGCAGCCGCCGTCAGCGCCCGCGTGGTCGTCTTGCCGTTGCTGCCCGTGAGCGCGACGACGGGACAACGCAGCCGGCGGCGCGCCCACCGGCCGAGATCCTGCAGGGCCCGGACGGTGTCGGGCACCTCGACCCACGGCGCCGACCAGCCATCGACGGGCCGCGAAAACACGCCACCGACCGCGCCCTGAACGCCCGTCGCGAAGGCATGTCCATCAAAGCGGTCGCCGATCAGCGCAAGGAACACGCTCCCTTCCCCCGCCGCCCGAGAGTCGGTGGTGATCGTGCCGCACGCGGTGCCGTCCCCGTGCAGCGTCCCCCCGGTCGCTTCCGCGATGTCGTACAACGTGAGGTTCATCGTGGATTCTCCAGCCAGGCCGCCGCGACCTGTCGGTCATCGAACGGATGCAGCACCCCGGCGATCTCCTGGGTCGTCTCGTGGCCCTTGCCCGCGATGAGCACGACGTCTCCCGGGGTGGCCGTCCGCAACGCCTCGGCGATCGCCCGAGCGCGGTCGACCTCGACATGCACACGCTGCCCGTCGCGGACGTCCAGCATCCCGCGTGAGACATCGTCGAGAATGGCGGCCGGATCCTCGGAACGTGGGTTGTCGGACGTCAGGATGACGACGTCGGCGGCCATCGCGGCCGTCCCCATCGGCGCGCGCTTGGCGACGTCGCGGTCGCCACCACATCCGAACACCACGATCACGCGGCCCGAGGTGAGCGGACGGACGGCGCGCAACGCCACGTCGAGGCCGTCCGGCGTGTGCGCGTAGTCCACGAGGACCAAGCGGCCGCCGGGGTCCGCGACCCGCTCGAGCCGACCCGGCGCACCCGAGGCGAGCGCGAGACCCTCCGCCATCCGATCGGGGGCGAGCCCAGCGAGCACGCCGGCGCCAAACGCGGCGACGAGGTTGTGCGCGTTGTGGCGCCCGACCATCGGCGTGGCGATCGTGTGGTGTCCCCACGGGTGCCGCAGCGTCACGATCATGCCGCTGGCCGTCGCCTCGATCGCGGTGATCTGCAGGTCGTTGTGCGACGCCTCCCCATACAGCAGGCGATCGGCGGGGGGGGACATCGACGCCCAAGCCGGGTCGTCCCCAAACAGCAGGGCGCGCGGAGCGCCGCCTTCGGGACGTAGGCCGTGTCGGAACAGGCGGGACTTCGCCTCGGCGTAGGCCTCGTACGTCCCGTGAAAGTCGAGGTGATCGTGACTCAGGTTGGTGAACACACCGACGTGGAACGGGATCCCCGCCACCCGCTGCTGCACCAGCCCGATGGAGCTCACCTCCATCGCGACCACCGTGGCACCGGCATCGCGCATCTCGGCGAACATCGCATGGAGCACGTGCGCTTCGGGCGTGGTGAGCTTGCTCGGCAACGCACGACCGCCGACGTCGATGCCTGTCGTCCCGATGCGACCGGCGACGCCCCCCGTCGACTGCACGGCCTGGTACAGCAGCGTGGTGACGGTCGTCTTGCCGTTGGTGCCGGTAACGCCGACGATCCCGAGCGCTTCGGCAGGACGGCCGTGGAGTAGCGACGCGATCTCGCCGAGGGCGCGGCGGGTGTCGTCGACGAGGATCCACGTCCGGCCTCCCGGCGCCACCGGACGCTCAAGCACCAACACCACCGACGGGTCAAGGTCACCGACCAAGTCATGACCGTCGACGCGGCCGCCGGCGATGGCGACGAAGGCGGCCCCGGGACCGACTTCGCGCGAGTCGCGGCTCACCCGTAGGACGGCCGCATCGACCCCTCCCCACGCGCTGGCCCCGATCGCAGACGCGAGGTCCGAAGTGAGGATCGGCGTGGTCATCGGCGACTCAACGGAGCTCGAGGAGGACGTCGGTCCCCGGCGCCACCACGGTGCCCGCGGACGGTGCCTGAGCGACGACGAAGCCCCGGCCGGTCAGCGCGATCTGCACACCCGTACCCTGCAACCCGGCGAGCGCCGACCGCACGTCGCGACCGAGCAGATCGGGCATCCGCCAGCCCTCGCCGACCCACGGGACCACGATCGGCGCGGCCGCCTCCGGCGCGTTCAACGCAGCGAGCGCCGCCGCGGGGTCGACGCCGTCGTCGGCCGGGATCCCTGCGCGACGAAGCGCTGGCCCGATCACGAGGGGGAACACCGGGGCGGCGACCAAGCCTCCGTACCGGGCACCGGCGCTCGGTTCGTCGACGATGATCGCCATCGCGTACTTCGGGTCTTCGGCCGGCGCCAGACCGACGAAACTCGAATACCGCGCAGAATCCGAGTAGGCGCCATCCTTGACTTTGTGCGCGGTCCCCGTCTTTCCGGCGATGCGGTACCCCGGCGTCGTCGCCCGCTGTGCCGTAGAACCGGGCTCCGTCACGTGCGACATCGCGTCGACCGTCGCACGCGCCGTCTCGGGGCTCACCACCTGCGCGCGCACCGTCGGCGGATGGTTGTAGACGACGTTCCCTTGGGCGTCCTCGACACGGTCGACGAGGATCGCCTGCATCAAACGCCCGCCGTTGCCGAGTGAGGCGGTCGCCATCGCGAGCTGCAGCGCCGTCGCGGTGATCCCCTGGCCGTAGCTGATCGTCGCCGTCTCGACGCGACCGACCTTCGACGGCCCGCGTCGACCCGCCGATTCGTTGCGCAGTTCGATGCCGGTGACGTCGCCGAATCCAAACGCCTCGAAGTAGCCGAGGATCCGCTCTGTCCCAAGGCGGAGCGCGAGCGTGGCTGCACCGACGTTGCTCGAGTACTTCAGGACCTCGGCGGACGTCATCGAGCCGTGGGGGTGGTCGTCGTGGATCCTCGCGGAGGCCACGACCAACGGGGCGCCTGTCGACAGGATCTCTCCCGGCGTGGTCACGCGCTCTTCGACCGCGGCCGCGAACGTGAACGGCTTGAACACCGAGCCGGGCTCAATGGCGTCCATCACCGCGCGGTTGCGGGTTAGGCCGTAGTTCTCGGGGTCGAGACGGTTCGGATCGAACGACGGCGCGGTCCCCATCGCGACGACGCGACCGGTGGCGATCTCGACCACCACCGCCGTCACCCACTGCGGGCGATGTTCGTCGACGGTACGCTGAAGCGCGGCCTCCAGGTCCTGCTGAATGTCGCGGTCGATCGTGGTCACCACACGCTTTCCGCGCATCTCGCCGTCGCGCCCCGCCTCACGGTCCAGGTGTGCACCTTGCCGATTGACGCGCTGCAAGGCCAACAACGTGCCACCTGCAAGGTAGCCGTCCATCGAGGACTCGAGCCCCTCGACTCCCTTGGCGCCCGCACCGACAAACCCGAGGACCTGCCCCGCGAGCGTGCCTTGGGGGTAAAACCGGGTGTAGGTGTCGTCGATCCGCAAGCCCATGCGGTCCAGCCCGAGCTCGTGGATGCGGTCGGCCACTTGCGGATGGGCGTTGGTCGCGAGCTTGATGTAGCGCTTGCCGCTGACGAGCAACCCGCGAACGTCGTCGACGGGACGTCCGAACAGCGTGGCCAACTCGGCGGCGATCTCGGACAACTTGGCTTCGACCAACGCGTTGAGGGCCGCGTCCTCCGGGTCCTCACCGTCATGGGCGCGTCGGTACGCGACCGCCTCCGTCTCGCGCACACGCTCGACGCAGAACGCGGCATCGAGGCTGATCGTGGGGGACGGAACGCTCTTGGCGAGCAACCGCCCGTGGGCGTCGACGATCTCCCCTCGGGAGCCCTCAAACGTCGCGGAGGCGTAGCGCTTCTCCGTCGCCAACGCGAGCGTGCGCGGGTCCGGGAACAGCGCCAGCCACGTGGTGCGAACCGCGACCACCATCACGCCCATCGACAACAACGCCGTCAGCATCTGGATGCGCGCATGCGCCATCTCTCGCGTCCGACTCAACCGATCGGCGCTGACCGGCGCGAGGCGATCCATGACGCGCGGGCGCCCCAAGCCCCGCTCGAGCCACGTCCGCCACGTCCACGGCCCAAGCGCCTCCGCGCTGCTCGGCCGACGCCCGGCCCCCGATGCGCCACGCTGTCCCTCGCCCGCGGCGCCCGCGGCACCCGCCGCACCCGCCGCACCGGTACTCGGCCCCCCGCTGGACGGCCGCGCAGGACCTGACCCCGCGGACCCCGGCCGACGGCCGTCGCCGCCCCGGGTCAACGCGTGCTCCCGATCTCCCCGCGCTGGGCGACGACATCCGCGGCGATGTGCGTCGACACCGACGCGTGCGACACGTTCGATGCCCCTGGGAGGCTCGAACCCGTGACAGGCGCAGCGCTCGCGGGCGCCGGCGCCGCGTTGGACCCCACCGCCGGCTTCGGGGCGACTGTCGGCGCGAGCGCCGCCGGGGGCCGCGCCGTGAGCGGCGCCGAG
>JBJONI010000489.1:0-9543 GCA_046051915.1 Pseudomonadota bacterium | reverse complement strand
GGTTCCTCGCCGAGGACGTCGCCGGGCGCTGGGCCGCCAATACGTTGCTTCGGGTTCGCCGCGACCTCCCCGGGTCGGGCCAACTCGGGATGACGTTCGCCGACAAGCGGTTGCTCGAGGGGAACTTTCAGCTCGCGGGGCCTGGAGCGGCGCCCCGCGGCGCGGCGGATCACCTCGGCGTCGATCTGCTGGTCCCGCTCGGCGATCGGTGGACGCTCACGGCCGCCCAAGATCAGTCGATCGCGGGGTCCTCTGTCGCGACCGTCTCCGGGGCGCGCACGGGGTTGCTCGTCGAGCGTCCGTCCGGCCGTGGTCTGGGGGTTTACGTCGACGCGGCGTTCCTGAGTGAAGGCTACCGGCAGGAGCTGGGCTTTTTGAACCAGTCCGGGCTGTTTCAGGCGGTCACGGAGATCGACGCGACGCTCCCCGGTCGAGGAGCGCTCTCGACGTGGTCGCCAGGCGTCGAGGCGGAGGCGATCGCCCAAGTCAACGGGGAGTCCTACGCCAACGGGCTGGGGACGCTCGGCTGGGTGCTACGCGGCGTGCACGCGATCACGATCGGTGGAGGTTGGAACCATCGCGCCGAACGCGCCGACGCCGCCGCCCCCCTCGATGCCGTCGATGGACCGGCGTGGCGTGCATCCGTCAGGACCCAGGCGGGACGCACCTTGGATGTGACGCTGACGGCGGACGGCGCGCGAGAGATGGACTTCGTGGACCGAACGCCGACGTGGCGCACGTCGACGCGCTTGGATGCCGTGTTGCGTGTTGGACGTCATGTTCGGCTCGATGCGCTGGCGCGCTGGGGGCACTGGGACCGCGTGAGCCCGGCCTCCGACGGTTCCGACGTGCGGGACGACCTGCTGTTGCGTGCTCGCACCGGTGTCGCCATCGACAAACATTGGAGCGTGCGTTGGATCACGGCGTACAATCAGGTCGCCGGTGTCGCTCCAACGCTTGAGACCAACCTGCTCGCGACCTGGATGCTCCATCCGTTTACCGCGGTCTACCTTGGGTATGCCCAGCTCGATCGGCTGGGTTGGCAGGGAGCCGCTGGCGCCACCACGTCGCGGTCGTTGTTCCTGAAGGGAACGGTGTGGTGGCAGCCCGCGCGTCGCGTCGCCGTGCTGGACGACCCTTGTTGCGCGCCGAGCAACGCGCTGTTTCCGTCACAGGCCCTCGACGACCGACGCGACGGGTCGTAGGTCCGCGTTCATGAGAGGTTGTCATGACGGTCCGCGTGCCCACCCGCGTCGTGTTGTCGATGGAGGCGTCGGACGGCGCCGGCGTGAAGCTTCGGCGCAGCATCGGTAGCCCTACGCTCCGCAACCTCGACCCGTTCTTGATGCTCGACGCGTTCGGCACCGACAACCCGGACGACTACATCGCGGGGTTTCCCCCCCACCCGCACCGCGGTTTTGAGACGGTCACCTACATGCTCGCCGGCAACATGCAGCACCGCGATTCGGTCGGGAACGAGGGCAACCTGGTCGCAGGATCGGTGCAGTGGATGACGGCCGGACGCGGCATCATCCACTCGGAGATGCCGCAGCAAGCCGAAGGGCGGATGTCGGGGTTCCAGCTCTGGATCAACCTGCCGGCCGCCGACAAGATGTGTGCGCCGGCGTACCAGGACCTGCCGCCGGAGGCGATGCCCGTCGTCGCGATGGAGGACGGCGCCATCGTCAAGATCATCGCGGGGACCTTTGAGGGCGTTCGCGGCCCCATTGCGCCCAAGGCGACGGACCCGACGATGCTCGACGCGACGCTTCCGCCGGGTGCGTCGATCCGATTGGCTGTCCGTCCGGACGACGCCGCGTTTTTCTACGCCTTTGAGGGCGCCGTTTCGGCCGGTGGCTCCGAACCCGTGGCCGACCGTCATGTCGCGGTGCTCGGCCCCGGCGACGAGATCGTGTTGACCGGCGGGCCGAGCGGTGGGCGTGCGTTGTTGCTGGTGGGACGCCCACTGCGGGAGCCGATCGTGCAGTACGGGCCGTTTGTGATGACCTCGAACGCCGAGATCCACGAAGCGATCCGCGACTATCAGCAGGGACGGTTCGGGACCTGAGGGGCCTCGCCGCGCCTCAGCGGACCACGCCGAGTCTCCGGCCCACCGCGGTGAAGGCGGCCACGGCGTGTTCGAGCTGGGCTCGGCTGTGCGCGGCGGAGACCTGCACCCGGATCCGCGCCTTGCCCATGGGGACGACGGGGTAGGAGAACCCGATGACGTAGACGCCCTCGTGGAGCAGCAGGTCGGCCATCTCGCTGGCGAGGGCGGCTTCGCCGAGCATGACGGGGACGATCGGGTGCTCCCCCGCGCGGATCTGAAAGCCGGCCTCGGTCATCGCCTGGCGGAAGTAGGCCGTGTTCTCGGCGAGGCGGTCGCGCAACGCGGTCGAGCCACGCAAGCGCTCGAACACAGCGAGGGCGGCTCCGACCACCGCGGGCGGCAGCGTGTTGCTGAACAGGTACGGGCGCGAACGCTGCCGGAGGAGGCCGATCAGCTCCCTGCGTCCCGTGGTGAACCCACCGACGGAGCCGCCCAAGGCCTTGCCGATCGTGCTGGTGATCAGATCGATCCGATGGAGGACGCCGCGGTGCTCGGCGCTTCCGCGGCCGGTGGGTCCGAAGAAGCCCGTCGCATGGCACTCGTCGACGTGGACCATCGCGCCGTACCGGTCGGCGATCTCGCAGATTGCGTCAAGGCGGGCGACGTCACCGTCCATCGAAAAGACGCCGTCGGTGCTGATCAAGATGCGTCGGGCGCCCTTGGTGCGCGCCTCGTCGAGCTTGGACGCGAGGTCGTCGAGGTCGTCGTGACGGAACCGGTACCGGGCGGCCTTGCTCAACCGGATCCCGTCGATGATCGAGGCATGGTTCAACTCGTCGCTGACGATCGCATCGTCGGCGGTGAGGAAGGGCTCGAACAACCCGCCGTTGGCGTCGAAGCATGCGGCGTACAGGATCGTGTCCTCTGTCCCGTGAAAGTCTGCGATCGCCGACTCGAGTCGCTTGTGCAGATCGGTCGTGCCGCAGATGAATCGGACACTGGCCAGACCGAGGCCGTGGCTGTCGAGCGCTTGGTGGGCCGCCGCGATCAACGCGGGGTCATCGGCGAGTCCGAGGTAGTTGTTTGCGCAGAAGTTGAGGACCTCGCGGCCGTCTTCCAGTCGGATCGTCGACGACTGCGGGCTCGCGATGACGCGCTCGCGCTTGAACGTCCCGGCGGCAGCGATGGCGTCGAGCTCCGACTGAAGGCTCGCGCGTAGGGCGTCGTCGTACATGGTCCCTCCAAGGCGGGCGTCGTAACCCCGCGCGCGTCGGCGGGCCGACCGCAGGTGCTTCGGATAGGTGGGGGGCTTCGGAGGCCCCATGCGCGCACCCGTCCTCGCTGTCGTGATGCTCGTCGCCTGCCAAACCGGCGGCACGCTCGACACCTACGAGATCCCTACGCTCACGCTCGAGATCACCTCGCCGACGCGCGGTCAGTTCGTCGGGCAAGGCGATGTGCTCGTCACCGGGCGCGTGAGCGCCGCAGAGACGGTGTTGTTCGTCGAGGGGGAGCGTGTTCGCGCCGACGATGATGGCTCCTTCTCGGTCGCTGTCCCGGTCGATCACGCCTACCGCTTCATCGACGTCACGGCCGATCTGTACGGACAGCACGAAGAGGCGCGCATCCTCGTCTGGGATGGCACAGACCCTCGGCTGTCTTGGACGAACGGCCTCACCGTGAAGCTGACGGAGTCGGGCCTTTCGGGGCTGGCGACGGTGCTCGGGGCGACCCTCGACGCGGCCCTCGCCCCGGACGCGATCGCCGCGGCGTTCCCGCCGATCGACCTGGGCGGGACGACCTTGGCGCTCACCGAGGTGACCCGTGACCCGATCGCGGTCGACCTCGTGCCGTCCTCGGCGGGGATCACCGCCTCGATCGGGATCACCAACCTCGTGTTCGTCCTGGAGACGTCCGGCGACGTGTTCGGCGTTCCGTTCTCGATTCCCGCCACCCTGACGTTCCCGACGATCGCGGTTGACCTGCCCGTCGTGCCGTCTGTCGACCCGACGGGTGCCCTCGCCTTGGCCTTCGGCGATCCGGTCATCGGGTTCGATCCGCCGGAAGTCGCGATCGGCGCGCTCGGTTTCGGCTGGTTGGCCGATCTGATCGCCGGCGCCGTCGATCTCGGCCAATTGTTGACCGACCTGCTCGCCGGCACGCTCAGTGATCTTCAGGACCTCACCTTGGGAGCGCCGCTGGATCTTGAGTTCGACCTGCTGGGGACGACGCTCGCTTTGAAGACGAACGGACTCGTCACGGACGCGTCCGGCGTCGCCCTCTCGCTCGGGGTGGGGCTCGACGAGCCCGCGCCGAGCACCGCGGGGGAAACCCCGTACCCGACAGGGGACTTTGCCGATGGGCCGGCGGACGTGTCCGTCGCTGTTCACGAAGCCCTGCTTCAGGTCCTGCTCGACTCCGATCTGCTCGCGCTGCTCGATCTTGATCTTCAGCTCCCGGGCTTCGTCGGCAACATCGTGAAGACGCTGCCCGGAGGCGATCAGGCGCCCGACGCGTACGGCTGGTGCATCGGCCTCGACCCGGGCGACCTCAAGCTTGCGCGCTTTACGTCCGGCGAAGCGCTGGTCGCGATCTACCTCCCCGAGGCGGAGCTGCGCTTTGGCACCTTCGAGCAGGGCGAGTCGACGTGCACCGATTGGTTGGTCGCGAGCCTCGCCTTGGAGGTCGGGGTTGAGGTCACCGAAGGTACGAGCGTCAACCTCGCGATCGCTGCGCCAGAGGGCAAGTTGCTCGCGTACGGCGCGAACGTCGACGACGAGGAGGCGGTGGTCGCCCAACTCGGGACCACGTTGTCAGGCCTGCTCGGGCTCCTTGGCGGGGTGACGTCGTTCGATCTCGCCGACCTGCTGGGCGCCGGCGACCTGCTGGCGGGGCTCGGCCTGCCGGACGGCACGGTGGACCTGGCCATTCGAAGCGCGCAGCCGATGACCGACGCCGCCGGGCTGCCGGTGGACGGCTTGTGGGAGGTGGGGTTGCAGTTGTTTGGGGCCCCCGCCGCGCCTTGATCGCCGTCAGCTCATCCGGTCGGTGAGGCGACCCGCCCAAGCCACGGCACCGCTCGCGAGCAGCCGCCCTGCGTGCTGCGCGAGGTGCGCGTCCGCGGCTTCTGGGCCGTCGGTTTGTTCGAGCACGTCGGCCATGCGGACCGCGGCTTCGGCGAGCAGGATCGAGGATCCCCGCGCGAGCGCGCGGGCCTGACTGCGCTGCGCGGCGGCGCGGGCCCGGTCGAGTCGACCCTCGGCCAACGCGACCGGCCCGACCAGGAGGTCGGCGATGGCGTCGAGCGGGACGGGCAACTGGGGTCGCGCCGCTTCCAAGGCGTCGCTCGTCAACGGAGGAAGCAGCGCGTGCAACGGGCTGTTCGTTCCGAGCAGGCGTCGGGCGCGATCCGGTCGCCCCACCCGGAGCGCATCGGCGAGGTCGTCATTCGGGGGTGCGACCGGCTTTGGGGGGAGGTCGACGTCCGACGTCAGGACGCGGGTCCACTGCGCGAAGTACCAGGGGACGCCCGCGACGAGCGCGTCGAGGTCGTCGACGAGGCTGTGGAGCAGCTCCCGCGCCGCGTCGGCGTCGAGGTAAGGAGGCTTCATCAGTCCCGCGCCGAGCTGTTGCAGCCCGGCGATGATCTGGCTGGTGCGTACATCGACGGCGTTCGCGAGCGCGAGGATGTCGCCATCGAGCCCCGCCCCGACGCGCGGTCGCGCCAGCCGGGCGATCTCGCGGCCCCACCCGCCGACACGGATGCGCGTCCGCAGCGCATCGCGGAACAACCCGATGCCGAGGCTCGCGAGGTGTTCGCGCCGTTGGCGGGCCTTCTCCTCCGGCGCGACGTGGAGCCAACGGGGGCCGTGGTCCTCGCGGGCGCCGCCGTCACGCCAGGTGCTGCCAGGGCGCAGCGCGAGGCGCTCGACCCAGGAGGCCATCAGGCCATCGGGCGGGTCGTCCGACGGGAGAGAGGCCGCCGGCCCGGGCGTGGCGTCCACGTGATCGGCGAGCAGTGAGACCGTGCTCGACGGTCGCGAAGCATCGGCGGCGAGCGCCAGCTCCAGTTGATCCGGCCCGTGTCGAACGGCGGCCAACTCGAGCGCGAGGCCATCCGCGTCACCGTGGGGTTGAGGGTCGAGCGCCAACGCCGCGATCGCCACCACCCGCAGCTCTCGGGCGCCCCGAGAACCGGTCGCAGGGCCGAGCAGGTGCGTCCCGGATCCGATCCACCACCGGAGCAGCGTGCCCACCTCGTCGTGCGGGAGCGAGCCCGCCACCGCGCGCGCCCACGCGCCAGCCGCCTCGGCGGCCACGTGGTCGCACGGCTCAGGGAACGGCCGAACGCCCGACGGCAGCGGAGGTGCTGAGGGGTCCAACTCGGCGAGACGTGACTCGCGGCGCCAGGCATCGACCTCGGCGTCGGCAAACCAAGCGGCGGGCTGAGGCGCCGGGCCGGCCGGGGAGGGCTGGGGGACCCAGCCGGGGTCGCCGAAACCGCGCGCAGCCTCCCACGTGCCATCCTCGGGCTCCCCTGCGCCGAGTCCGTCGCCGTCGTCGGCCTCCACCGGGTCGCCGCCGTGACCCGGGCCACCGCGCGCGTCCGCACGCCGTCGGTCCATCACGTCGGTCTCGGCGCCCAGGCGTTCGGCCGCGAGGCTGTTTCCTGCCAAGGCTGCGGCGGGTCCCGCGTCGACGTCGGCATCGCCACGACCGGCCTTCTCGCCGTTTTCTGCCTTCGCAGCACGCTCCGCATCCTCCGCATCGCGGCGGGCGCGTCCGCCTTCGAGGTCTTCGTCTCGCGATGCGGGCTTACCACGGCCGGCCATCGTGCCTCCCGTACGGTCGGGTCGCTTCTCCGGGCGTCCGCGTCAAGGGGGCGGTGCCGTGGGCTGATCGAGCAGGTGCGCGACCAGCTCGGCAAACCCGTACCCGCCGGGCGCGTCGGTGCGGAAGGCGGGCCATGCGTCCATCCGGTCGAGGAACGCGGAGACGTTCGCGACGCCGACGGCGTTCGGGAACGCGGCGAACATCGGGGCGTCGTTCGCGGAGTCCCCGACGAACAACCAACGCTCTGGGGCCTCGAAGGGGTCGATGTCCCACAGGGTCTGCGCCAAGCGCTGGCAACCGGTGCGTTTGTCGAACGACCCGAACCAGCCGTTGACGTGAATGCTCGACACCTTCGCAGTGGCCCCTGCAGCCTCGAACAGCGCGACGATGCGATCGACCTGATCGGGTAAAAGGGCGGGAACATCTTCGCAAAAGTCGATGGCCAGATCGAGCGCCCGGTAGGCCTGATCGGAGGCGAGGGCGGCGCCGGGTACCGCATCGAGGATCACCGTCGCGAGGTCGTCGAGCCGCGCGCGATGGGCTCGCCGGGTATCGACGTCCTGCAGGTACTCGGTCACCAGGCGTCCATCGCGAAAGTACGACCAGAGACCGCCGTTCTCGGCCACCACGCCATCCACCGGCCACTGCCGGGCGATCGGATCGGCCCAGCCTGCGGGACGACCGGTCACCGGAACGACCCGGAGGCCGGCGCGCTGCAGAGCGTCCAGCGCCGCGAAGGCCTCAGGCACGAGGCGGCCTTCCCATGTCAGCGTGTCGTCGATGTCGCAGAACACGCCGAGCACGCCGTCACGGCGGAGCCCGTCGCGTCCGTCGGACAGCAGCCCACGCAACGGCCGAGGCGGGGTCAGACGACCCACGTGTCGCCAGACGCCATCAGCTTCTGCAGGTCGCCTGCACCCAGACGTTCCTTCGCCGACGCGATCTGGGTGTGGAAGTCTTGGTCATACGTCGTTTTCTCGCCGCGGTAGAACACGCCGACCGGGACCGGCTCACCGTTTTCAGGCGCCATGCCGGCCAGCGCGTACGCGAGCGCGATGTTCGTCGGGTCGTGCACCACGCAGTCCGCTTCGGTGTAGGTTTCGCCGAGGTCGACGACCTTCAGCGCGAAGCCTTGTTGGACCAAGCCCTTGCGCTCGGCGGTGCCCCACACGAGGGGCTTGCCTTCTTCGAGGTAGAGGATCTTCTCGTCGCGGGCGGGCTTCTCCGTGAAGCTGTCGAAGGCACCGTCGTTGAAGATGTTGCAGTTTTGGTAGATTTCGACGAACGACGAGCCGCGGTGCGCGTTGGCCGCGACCAGGGTGTCGCGAAGGTGCACGGGGAACGTGTCGATCGAGCGCGCCACCCACGTTGCGCCCGCGCCCAGGACGAACCGAAGCGGCTGGAAGGGATGGTCGATGCTCCCCATCGGTGTGGAGGACGTCTTCTTGCCCTCCTCGGACGTCGGCGAGTACTGACCCTTGGTCAGGCCGTAGATCCGGTTGTTGAACATCAAGATGTTGAGGTCGACGTTGCGGCGGAGCGTATGCGCGAGCTGGTTGCCGCCGATCGAGAGGGCGTCCCCGTCGCCGCTGATCACCCACACGCTCAGCTCGGGCCGACTCGCCTTGAGACCCGACGCGAACGCGGGCGCGCGGCCGTGGATCGTGTGGAACCCAAAGGTGTTCATGTAGTAGGGGAAACGGCTTGAACAGCCGATGCCCGAGATCACGGCGAAGTTCTCGCGCGCGATGCCCAGCCCCGCGAACACCGTCTGGACCTGGCTGAGGATGGCGTAATCGCCACATCCCGGGCACCAGCGGATGATCTGGTCGGACATGAAGTCCTTCTTCGCGTAGGCCAACGGAGGGGTCGTCATGGGGACTCCGGGGATGCCGTGGGGACGACGGGTCAGGGGTTCGAGCCAGCGATTTCGGCGAGGATGCGCTCGCGGAGCTCGGAGGTCTTGAAGGGTTGGCCTTGGATCTTCGGGAGGCTGATCGCCGGCACGAGGTACTCGGACCGGATCAGCGCCACGAGCTGACCAAGGTTGAGCTCGGGCACGATCACCCGGTCGTAGCGCGCGAGGATCTCGCCGAGGTCGGCCGGGAAGGGGTGGATGTGCCGCAAGTGGACGTGCGCGGTGCGGTGTCCGGACGCGCGGAGACCGTCGACGACGGTGCGGATGGCGCCGTGGGTGCTCCCCCAGCCCAACACCAGGGTCCCGTCGGTGTCACCATGGACGTCCGTCGGCGGGATGTCCTGCCGGATCGCGAGGATCTTGTCGCGGCGGATCTGGCACATCCGTTCGTGGTTGGCGGGATCGTAGCTTACGTTGCCGGCGTTCTCGGCCTTTTCGAGACCTCCGATCCGGTGCTCGAGGCCAGGCGTGCCCGGGATCGCCCAAGGCCGGGCGAGGGTGGCGGGGTCGCGGGTGTAGGGCAGGAAGCCCTCGGGTTCGGTCGGGTGGGTGACGACGATCGGAGGGATGGCCTCGATGTCGGGGAGCAACCACGGCTCAGCGCCGTTGGCGATGTAGCCGTCGGAGAGGATGACGACGGGCGTCATGTACTTCACCGCGATCCGAACCGCCTCGAGGGCGGTTTCGAAGGCGTCCGCTGGGCGCGAGCACGACAGGACGGCGAGCGGGGCCTCCCCGTTGC
>JBJONI010000488.1:0-4261 GCA_046051915.1 Pseudomonadota bacterium | reverse complement strand
CCATTGATCGCGCGCGCCGTCGCGCGGGCGCAACGCGAAGGCCTCTGGGATCATCGGGAGGGTGTCGAGGCGCCATGCCTTCCAAGCCGGGTCGTAATGGGCCGGATCTTCGAGCTCGACGAGATGACCGACGCACCACGTGATCACGACATCGTCGGAGACGAGGCAGCCTTCGCTCGCCCGAAAACGCCCGACCACACTCGCGAGATCGCGGGCGACGGACGGCTTTTCGGCAACGACGAGCCGCATGCATCCTCCGCCCGGAACCTAACCCATTCCCCCCATCCGCGACGGAACGTGACGCCTCGACCTCACCGGACGCGACGAAGGACGCGCGCCTCGCCGCCGGTGGCCGCCAACTCCCCGGCCGCGCCCGCCGCCAACTCCGCGGCGTTCGCCTCGTCGGTGTCCACGTGCATCTCGAGACGAAACTCCGGATGGACCCGCACGAGGACGTCGCCGAACGTGAGTCGGCGCGGCCCGGTCGCTACCTCCACGTCAACGACGTCCTTGTCGGAGACGCCGAACGCCTCCGCGTCGTCGGGGTGCATGTGGATGTGGCGCCAAGCGCAGATCACGCCCTCGGCGATCGTGACCGAACCGGCTGGGCCGCGGAGGGTGATGCCAGGGCTGTCGCGCACGTCGCCGCTCGCCCGGACGGGGGCGTCCAGACCCAAGAAGAACTCGTCCGTACGACTGACCTCGACCTGGCACGCCGGTCGCTCTGGACCGAGGACCCGAACACGCTCGATCGTTCGCTTGGGCCCCACCAGATCGACCTGCTCCTCGCAAGCGTACTGTCCGGGCTGGGAGAGCGGCGCGCGCGGCGTCAACGCATGGCCAGGCCCAAACAACGCATCGACCGCCGCACGGGTCAGGTGAACGTGGCGTGCGCTCACCGCGATCGGGATCGTCTGATGCGGGCGGTCGATGCCCTGCTCCGCCGTCGCCGCCTCGATCTGGGCCGCGATCGCGCGGCTCTCGTCGGTCCGTATGGCGAGGAGGGCAACCCGGCTGTGATCCGCGTGAAACGCTGCCACGGGTGCTGCGTCTGAAAGGGTGACGTCTCGGTTGCGATCCTCATCGAGGATCGCGCCGAGAAACTCCAGCCGCTGGGTGGCGCGTTCGCGAACCACGGCGCTGTTTTCACCGATCCCCGCGGTGAACACGATGGCGTCGACGCCACCCATCACGGCCACCATCGCGCCGATGTGCTTGCGTAAGCGGTGCGTGAACACCTGCAGCGCCCGACGACAGGCGTCGTCGCCCGCGGCAGCGCGGTCCTCGATGTCGCGCAAGTCCCCACCCGTCCCCGACAAGCCGGCCAGGCCCGATTGCCGGTTGAGGAGGTCGTCGACCTCCTCCAGACGCAGGCCTTGTCGCAGCAGATGCAGGATCACGCCGGGGTCGAGATCACCGCAGCGCGTGCCCATCACCAGCCCCTCCAGGGGCGTCATGCCCATCGAGGTCTCGACGCTTCGTCCCTGCTCGATGGCCGTGACGCTTGCACCGTTGCCGAGGTGGCACGTCACCAACCTCAGGGCGCGAAGGTCGGTCTTGAGGAACGAAGCCGCCAGGGAGGCCACGTACCCGTGGCTGGTTCCGTGGAAGCCGTAGCGTCGAATGCCGTGCTTGGCCGCGGTCGCAGCGTCGAGGGCGTACGTCTGCGCACGCGGCGGCAACGTCGCGTGAAACGCCGTGTCGAACACCCCCCAATGCGGGAGTGTGGGCCAACGCGCCTTCGCCGCCCGGATCGCCGCGACGGCGGGCGGGACGTGCAAGGGCGCGATCGACCCCAAGGCCTCCACCTCGGCGACCGTGGCGTCATCGAGTAGCGCTGCCGCCTTGAAGCGCTCGCCCCCGTGGGCGACGCGGTGCCCGACCGCCTCCACGGCCCCAGCGGCTTCGAGGTGGGCCGTCACCACCGCGAGCGCGCTCGCGTGGTTGGTCGCGGTGCACGGCTCGGGCGGTCCTTCCCCCAGACGGACCGTCGCCTCGCCCCCGAGGCGCTCGACGCGGGCCGTCGCACAGCGCTCGCCCGTGCGCGTCTCCACCACGTCGGCTTTGAGTGACGAACTCCCGACATTCAACACGAGGATCCGCACGCTGCCCCCCACCCAGGTCAAGCCGCGTAACCCCGCGCGTCACCGTCGTGGTAGGCTTGCGGCCGTAGAGGTTCCGATGCGTGCGTTCGCCGTCCTTCTTCCGCTCAGCGCCGCCCTCGCGGCCACCGCCCTCGCCGATGACGCCCCTGACGCGTCCCAGACGCGGTCGTTCCGCAAGCTCGTGTACGGGCGCGACGTCGTCTCGACCCTGGAGCCCGAAGACTACGCCGCGTTTCGCGCGGGTTTCGACTGGTTCGGGATGGACGAGCGCACCGGTGGATCGTGGGACCCGCTCCAGGCCGGCAAGAACGTCCAAGCTTGGTGTGAGGCGGCCACCCGCGACATGCAAGAGCAGCTCGGCCGCACCGATGAACGCGACGAAGCGCAGATGACCCTCGACGCGGCGCAGACGCGCTGCGCCCAGGCGTACGACTACAGCCTCGACGTCCGCATCGGCCAACTCACGGACGAAGGGCAGTTCATCCAAGGTGGCTGCAAGGGCGTCTCCACAAAGGACGGCACACCCGGCTACGAGTGCGCCGTGCAGGCGTACGTCCGAATTCGCCATTTCGACGTCGCCTTCGAGAACGTCAAGGGCAACGTCCGCGGATCGTGGTCGGTCGACCAGGCGTGGCTCGCGAGCGACAGGGTCAAGGGCGCGTTCGCCCGCGAGCCCGGCGAGATCAGCTTTCGCGTCGTGAACACCGGGACGGCGTTCATCAACCGCTACCGCGGTCCCGACGAGACCCGCGACGTCGCGGAGCGGGAGGCGGCGAACAGCGCGGGGCGGTTCCTCTACCGCAAAGTGCTCAACATCGAGGAATTCCGACAGGGCGCGCCGTTGCAATACGTCCGCGGGGGGCGAGCGGGCGTCTGCCTTGGCGGGGATCAAGTCTACAAGGACATGCCGTTCGTGGTGTACAGCGAGACCACCGACGGACAGAAGAAGCGAAAAGGCTTCATCAAGGTCCGCAAGATCGCTGACGGCTGCGAGATGACCACAGAGCTCCGCGAGCGCGAGCAGGCCGGCGAGACGATCGACCTTGGCCCCTCCACGACGCAGATCGTGCTCGGTCGTGCCAAGTTGCAGCCCGCGATGAAGGCCGAGCGCCTCCCCGACATGGGACTCAACGTCGGGCTCTCGCTCGGCCTCGGGTCCGACAGCCAGTTCTTCGGCTTTTCGGGTCACCTCGTCGCCGAGCAGAACCTCGCGCGGTGGACCGGCGTCTCCGAGCTGCACGCCGTGCTCCGCGCCGGCGCCGTCCTCGCCGGGTCGACGCTCGTCACGGCGGATCTCGGCATCCGCAAGCGCGGCTACCTCGGGCCGCTGTTCCTCGAAGCGGGCGCCTTCTTCAGCTACGCCAACGACGTCAACTACGGCATCAACTACTACGGCGGGCGCGGCGAGGTTGGCATCGGCGGCCAGATCTCGCCCCGCGTCCTCCTGCATGTCCCGCTCTCGTTCATCGGCCAAGCGAGCGACTACGGCACGCCGCGCCTCGCGCCCGAGGCGGAGATCGAACTGCTGTACACCTTCTGACGCGAACGGGCGGCGAGGCGCACCCTCGCCGCCCGGTTCAGCGGCGAACGCACTGGTTCATGCAGGCGTCCAAGCCCTCTGTCAGGCACCCGTTCGGCAGCCAGCCGGCTTGGACGCTATCGATCGTGCACGCCTCGTACGTCGTGCGGATCAACGAGGCGAGGTCCGACGGCTGTCCGCGGTCCCATGCCTCACTGCACGTGATTCGACAGGAGAGCGCCTTTTTCGCCTCGGCGTCGGCCTTCGCCTCGGCCGCCTTACGCTCCGCTTCGATGCGGGCCTCGTAGCCCTGCCATTGCGCGAGCTCGGCGTAAACGGCGCGCTGCATCACGCGGTTGGCCTCACAGATCGCGGCGACGGTGTCGGCGACCCACGGGTCGAACGCCGCCGGCGCCTGCAGCCCGAGGCAGAGACCGTGGGCCGCCTCGACCGCGTCGAGGAGCGTGCCCGCCTCCGCGCTCGAGCCGAGCGCGGCCAGATCGGCGTCCACGTACGTCAGGGGGAGCAAGCCGTCGCTGAGGCGGGTCGTCACCACCTCGAGCAACGCGTCGCGGTCCGCGCCCGCGTAACTGGCTGCGTAGCGCAGGCAGCCACGCGCCCGCGTCGCCGCGGCCTC
>JBJONI010000487.1:0-4091 GCA_046051915.1 Pseudomonadota bacterium | reverse complement strand
CATCGCCCCGATCCACCCCCCGGTGCCGCCGCCGCCGCCGCCGGTCGACCCCAACGCCCCACCGCCCTCGCTCACGGCGCCGCCGCCGCCGCCGCCACCACCCGAGCTCACGTGGACGCCGCCCGCGGCCGTGGCGGCCACGGACGCGGTCTTTTTCGCCGCGCTCGGACGCCACCCGACCGCGCTGGAGCTGACGGCATGGGACGCCGGGCTGTTGGCGGCCGCGAGCCTGTCCCCTGATGTGCGCGCACGGTGGCAGTGGGCCGAGGCCATCGACGCCGCCACGCTCAACGGCTCGCCGACGGGGTGGCGCGGCTTTGATCCGGAGCGGCGTACCGCGCAGCGGGTGCACGGCATATGGTACGCTTCTCCGACGGGGTTTTCTCCGAACCCCTGAGCGCCACGTGCGCCAGTCCCTCGAACCCCGGAACCCTGCCTGAAACCCCGACCTGCCCCGACCGATGCCGCGCTTCAAGGCGAAGCTGCTCGGATTGATGCCATCCTTCGCGCCGCCCCTCCCTTGCCGAGCTGGGTCCAAGTCGGGCCGGGCGACGATGCGGCGGTCGTGGACGGCTGCACGGCCGTCACCACCGATGCGTTGGTGGAAGGGGTGCACTTCGACGACCGCTGCGCCGCGGCCGATGTGGGGTTCAAGTGCATCGCGGTCTCGGTGAGCGACCTGGCGGCGATGGGCGCCCGGCCGAGGTGGGCGGTCTTGTCGCTCGCGGTCCCCGCCGAAGACGGTGCCGCTGCCCACGGCTGGGTGTCGGGGTTCGCCGAAGGCCTGGCGGAGGCCTGCCGTCGTTGGGAGGTCGCGCTCGTTGGCGGCGACACCGTCCGCTCTCCCGGCCCGCGCGCGATCAGCGTCACGCTGGTCGGTGACCTCGTCGGGCGCGCCGTTCGCCGTACGGGCGCGCGCCCTGGCGACGACGTGTGGGTCACGGGCATGCTCGGCCTCGCCGGACAGGGCTGGCGTCACGCCCATCCCTCGCCCGCGGCCCGCGCCGCATGGCTCCGCCCGGAGCCTCCGCTCGCGTTCGCGCTGGCACTCGCCGCCGGCGGCTACGCGTCCGCCGGCCTCGACCTGTCTGACGGCCTCGCCCTGGACGCAGCGCGACTCGCCGAGGCGTCGGGCGTCGCGCTGCATCTGGAGCGCGACGCCCTGCCTCGCGCGGCCGACGACGCAGACGCCGTCGACGCCACCCGCGGCGGCGAGGACTACCAGCTCCTGTTCACCGCCGCCGTCCACGACCGCGCCACGATCGAGGCCCTCGCGACCGGCTGCGGCGTGGCCGTGACCCGAATCGGTGGCGTCGACGAGGGCCAAGGCGCGCACCTTTCGCCCCCGCCATGGCCCGCGCCCGTCTTCGCGCATTTTCCGCACGAGGCGGCGCCATGAACCCGCTCGCCTCCCTGCAAAGCGGCGACCCCCGGTGGATCGCCGCGACGTTCGGCACGTTGCTGGCGATCTCGGCCTTCCTCTCGGGCACCGAGACGGCGTTCTTCTCGCTCCAAGACCGCGACCGACGCGCGATGGCTGAGGGGCGGAGCTGGACCGAACGGCGCGTCGATGGCCTGCTCCGGCACCGCGCGGGGCTGATCACCACCCTGCTGATCGGCGACGAGACGGCGAGCGTGCTGTTCTCTTCGGCGTCTGCATCGTTTTTCGCCGCGATGTTCGCTGACAAACCCTGGGTGAGCGTGTTGGTCGCGACGCCGATCCTCGTGCTGTTCGCCGACATCACGCCGAAGGTGCTCGGCTGGCGGTACAACCGCACCTGGGTGCGGCTCGCCGTTTGGCCGTTGTACGCTTTTTACCTCCTCGTCACGCCCTTTCGATGGGTGTTCGAACGCATCGTGGCGGCGCTCGGGCGGCTGTTCGGCGTCACTGAAGAGCCCGGGGAGACAGGCTTGCGCGAGGAGGAGTTCCTCGTGCTGGTCGACAAGGGCGCCCAGCAAGGCATGCTCGACTCCGATGAACAAGAGCTGATCGAGGCGGTCTTTGAGCTCGACGATCTGCCGATTCACCGACTGATGACGCCGCGACCCGACGTGTTCGCGATCGACATCGACGCCCCGTGGGAAGAGCTGCTCGCGGCGTGCAAAGAGGCCCAGTACAGCCGGGTCCCGATCTACCGAGACGACCCCGACAACGTCCTGGGCATCCTGCTGCTCAAGGACCTGCTCCGGCATCGCCGGCGGCCGCTCGACCCCACTGCGCTCGAACGGATCTTGCTGCCGGTGGTATGGATGCCCGCCACGCGGCCAGCGAGCGAGGCGATGCGGCACATGATCCGCAACCGGCTGCACCTCGCGCTCGTCGCTGACGAACACGGCACGTGGATGGGCCTGATCGCGCTCGATGACCTGATCGTCGAGCTCGTAGGGGAGCTCGGCGAGGAGGAGGACGGCGACGACGACCGCCTCGAACGGGATGCAAGCGGTGGATGGACGATCAGCGGGGCGATCGACCTCGAGGAGCTCGACGCCGCCATCGGCTGGTCGATCGAACACGAGGAGATCCACACCCTCGGCGGGCTCGTTTTCCACACGATGGCGCGCGTCCCGCGACCGGGCGACCGCTGTGACGTCGACGGCTGGACGATCGAGGTGTTGCAGATGGCGGGCCGCCGCATCCAGCTCGTTCGGGTCCTCCCCCCGGCCACCGAAGAGGTGCCGGCATGACGCCCCTGTTCTCCGTCGCGATCGGTATCGCCGTGTTCGTGGCGATTGAGGCGTTCTTCGTCGCATCCGAGATGGCGTTGATGCAGGCGAGCCGCGTGACCCTGCAAACCGACGCCGACGACGGCGACCGCGGCGCCCAACTCGCCCTCGCCCTGCTCGCCGACGAGGCCGCGCTGCTCGGCACCTGCCACGTGGGCATCAACCTCAGCGTCGTCAGCTGGTCCGCGCTCGCGACATCCGCCGGCATCGGCGAGGACGCGTCGGGCCTCGGCGCCCTCGTCGTGCTGCCGCTCGGGCTCGTCTTCGGCCAAGCGCTCCCCAAGACCGTCGCCGCGCACCACGCGTCGAGCCTCGCACCCCTGCTGGCTTGGCCGCTCACCTTCGTGCGCGACCTCTTTCGACCCGTCTTGCTCGTCGTCGAAGGCTGGAGTCGGTTGCTCCGATGGATGTTCAAGCCCCCCGTCGAGCCGGAGCTGACGCGCGAGGAGCTGCTCGACCTGCTGGAGACGGAGCACCGCGGGCCGATCGAGGAAGCGAACCGCAAGGTCATCCGAGGCATCCTTGAGCTCTCCGACTGCGCCGTGACGGACTGCATGACGCCGTTGGTCAAGGTGATCGCGGTCCAGGACACCGACACCGTCGCGCGTGCCGCTCAGGTCGCCGTGCGCACCCGCCATTCGCGGCTCGCGGTCTACGAGGGCCGCATCGACCGGATCGTCGGCGTCGTCCACCAGACCGACCTGTTGTTCCTCGAAGCCGACGATGACCTCATCGCCGCCCACCAGCGCCCCGTGCGCTACATCCCCGAATTCAAACGGGCAGACGCCCTGTTCCGAGAGATGCGCACCTCGGGCGAGCACTTCGGCGTCGTGGTCGACGAGTACGGTGGCTGCATCGGCATCGTCACGCTGGAGGACCTCCTCGAACAGCTCGTCGGCGACATCGAGGACGAGCGCACCACCGCGCCGCGCCAGATCGCCGAGGCCAGCCCCGGCGTGTGGGTGGCGCCGGCGAGCGTCGAGATCGAAGCCTTCGCCGAAGCGCTGGACGTCGACGCGCCCGATGGCCCATGGCTGTCGCTCGGAGGGTTCCTCTGTGCGCGCCACGGACGCGTCCCGGAGGTCGGCGCGACGTGGGACGAGTTCGGGCTGCGCTTCACCGTGAGTCGCGCCATTCCGCGTGCGGTCCAAGAGATCCGGATCACACGGTTGGACGTGGCAAGCAGCGGCGCACCGGCCAGCCGCTAGGGCACCGGTCCGCTCGAAATGAGGCCCGCGCCGAAGCCGCGTTGGGTGACGGCTCGTGGTTGTCGTACGGGACGTTGGAGTCACGCCATCACACGTGGTAAACACCCCAAGCGGTGCGCCCGCACCTCGGCCCCACCCGGAGTCTTCGCACGCCATGGC
>JBJONI010000486.1:0-10676 GCA_046051915.1 Pseudomonadota bacterium | reverse complement strand
CGCAGACCGCGCGCTGCGACCTGCCGTCGGGTTGGTTGCTCGTGGCCGGCGACTGCGACGATACAGCCCTTGGCGTCGCGCCAGGCCGCAGCGAAGTGTGCGACGGCCGAGATCAGGACTGCGACGGCTTGGTCGATGAAGGCGTTGGAGCACCATTCTGGCCCGACTCCGATGCCGATGGGCGCGGCGACGGGGTGGCGCCCGTGGTGGTCGCGTGCGCCGCGCCCGCAGGGCACGTCGCCAACGGGGATGACTGCGACGACGCCGACGATGCCACGTACCTCGGTGCGCCAGAGCAGTGCGACGCCCTCGACAACGACTGCCTCGGTGCGACGGCGGCTGACGGCGTGGCGGCCTGTGGGGCGGGGGCTTGGTGGTCGGATGGCACGTCGATGTTCCTCCGGACCGACCGCGACCGCGCGTGGGAGGACGCGCGCGCTGCCTGCGAAGATCACGGGTACCGGATGTTCGTTCCGGCCGACGACGCGCAGTCGTTCTCGGTTCGGGGGGCACTCGGCCTGTCCACGGCGGCGTTCTGGATCGGCGTGCGCGAGTACAACTCGGCGACGCGACGCGCCTGGGCGTTCGATGACGCGTCTTGGGAACCTGCGTTTGGGTTCACCGATCTGCTGTGTGCGATCTACGACGTCTCTTGCGCCACGGTGCCGGCTTCCCTGTGGATCCCGGCGTGGGACGAGGCCATCGCGGTGGCGCCGGTCACCCATGCTTGGACGCCGACCTACGCGACCACCCGTCTCCCGGCCATCTGCGAGGCGCCGTTGCCGTGAGGCCCGTCGCCGGTCAGGCGCCTGATGTTCCGAACTTCCGCCCGAGCCACGTCGCCGGCAGCCACAGTGTGGCTCCGGCGACGTTCATCCACATCGGGTGCGGAAGGCTAGAGAGGTTGACGAGGTTCAACAGGGCGAACGCAACCCCCACCGCCCAAGCGACGTTCGCGCGGCGGCCCCAACGACCGGCGCTCGCGACGAGCGCTCCGATGAAGGGCGCGACGAACCAAGACGCTGTCAGCAGCAACTTTGCGGAGAGGGGCACGAAGCCGATGGCTTTGCGAATCCGGAGCACGTTGGCGCTCTCGATCGCGTCGGCCAGCCGCCCGGTCGCGAGCGGATACGCGGCATGGACGAAGGTCTCGAACATCATCAACGTGGCCATGCAGGCCAAGAACGCGAGCAGCACGCGCCGCATCACTCCTCCTCGAGCACCGGGCGACAGCCCTCGACGCACGTCGGGGGTGTCGCCTCGTCGTATTCGAACACGACGCGGCTGGCTGTACCCGTGTCGAACGTTTCGGATGCGAGCGTGCCGGTCCCGACGAAAGGCGTGAACACGACGCGATGTCGGCCCGGTGCGATCCGGAGCCGGAGACCGGCCGCCGTTCGCACCGTGTGGCTGCGGCCGTCGAGCGTGAGATCCACCCAACTCCCGTCGCGCCCACGCACGATCACGGTCACGAACTCAGGCGGTACCGCCTTGGGCGGCTCGGGTGGCGCGACGGGCTGGATGGCGTCACCGAGTCCGGCGAACAAGATGCGGCTTCCTTCGCGGGGGGGAACGATCGGCGGTGGTGACGTCGGGTCGAGCGGTTCGGCGACACACCCCAGCCCGGGCCACGGGAGTCCCTCCGACCATTGGCAGCGCAGGACTTCGTCGGCCCGGACTCTCACGATGCCCGCCCATGCGGGCGTTCGGGCGGTGCGTCCGATCCGGACGCCGTGCTCTCCGGCCGTGACGCGGTGATCTCGGGGACCTGGCTGCCCAGGGATCGGCATCGCGACGTCATCGATCCAGACCACCATCGCGGCAGGCACATCGAGCACGAGCGCGCCTTGACCGGCGTGGGCCAACGTCACGGCCCCGAGGATCCACGACGTCACCGGGGGCCCCGTGCGCCGCCTCCCCCGCGTCCCGGGGGCTGGCCTCGGCCGCCTGGGCCGCGGCCACCAGGCCCTCGCCCGCCGCCGGGCCCGCGCGCGCCGTACGACCCTGGACCCGTCGGGCCGCGACCCCGGCCCGCACCGCGGTCGGAAGGCGGTGCCGGGCGAGGAGGGCCGCTGTCGCCGCGCCCGCCAGCCTCCGCCCCGAGCCAGCGCTCCGGCGTGGACAACGCGGCCGAGATCAGGTTGTCGGGCGCGCGGAGGGCACGAAGCGCGAGCAACAGGTCGCCGTGGAGGGGCGCGACGGCGCCTGAGGCGCGGATGATGTGTTCGAACGGTCGGACAAGGCCGCCCTTCTCGGCGAAGAAACCAGCGGTTTTGGTGTCGCGTCCGGCTGTGGGGTGGCCCTGCCGCGCCAGCGCGACCAACGAGGGGAACAGGGGCCCATCGAGGTGAAAGCGCAGCAGCGCATGGCCCGCGACCAAGCCTAGGCGTTCCCAGCGTCCAGTTGGCGTTCGGCCGCCAAAGCCCGGGTCGTGCAGCACGAGCGCGAGCGCGACTTCGGGCTTTCCGAGGGCTCCGGAGGGCTGGCCGTGCCAGGGGCCCCCCGCCTTTCCACCGGCCACGGCGAACGTACGACGGACCACGCCTTGCACGAGGTGAACGATCGTCTCGACCTCCGCGGTCTGCGGGAACAGATCGATCGCCTCGATGCGGTCGACGACCATGCCGTGCGCGGCCAGGATGTCGAGGTCGCGCGCGAGCGTCTCAGGGCCGCACGAGACGTAGATGGCGCGCTTGGCGAGCTTGGGGAGTCGCGTGAGCAGGCCGGGGTCGGCGCCACGACGGGCCGGATTGAGGATCACGAGGTCGAACGGCTCGTCAAAGGTCATGGTCTCGACGCGCCCGCACCGCACCTCGACGTTCGGCGGCGCCACGGCACGGGCCGCATCGGCGGCGGCTGCGATCTCCTCCACCGCGACGACACGCTCGCGGCCCTCCGCGAACGCCAGCGCGTAGGCGCCGACGCCCGCGTACAGGTCGAGGATGGTCTTTGCATCGCGGACGTAGGTCGCGACACGGGCGTGGAGGGCGGCTGCGTTGCGTGGGTCCGCCTGGAAGAACGCCCCGGGGAGCAGCCGGTAGGACGTGCTTCCCACGCGCTCTTCAAGGAAGGGTTCGCCGCCGACGAGCTGAGGACGGCGGCCCATCACCCGCTTGCGGTCGGGGTCAGCGATCGAGACCGCGAGGCTGGAGATCGCCGGGACCTCTCGGCGGAGCGCGTGCATCGCCTTGGCGCCGCCGCGGATCGAACCGCCGTCGGCCGCGAGCACGAGCTGGAGCTCGCCGGTGGCGTCGCTGACGCGCAGGTCGACGGCGTGGATCTCGGGGTGCTTGCTGAGGAAGGGCCGGAGCGCGTTCATGCCGTCGCGCAAACCCTCCGCAAGGACGGGACAGTCCGGTGTGTCGAGGACCGTCTCCCCGTCACGGTCGTACAGGCCGACGGCGATCTCGCCGTCTCCGACGTGTGCGACCGGCAACTTCAGCCGGTGGCGGTAGCCCTGCTCTCGGACCGCGGGCCGTACGTCTGGTGCGGGCGGGAGGTGGGGGAACGCGGCGAGCGCGCGTGCGAGCCGCTCGCGCTTGCTCGACAGTTGGTCCGCGTAGGACTTGTCGAGGAGCGGGCAGCCGGGGCAGGTGGGGTGGTGGTGGCAGTTCATGTGCCCCGCTATTCCCCCGGCAAGGCGCGCGCCCGCAGGCGGTCGCGCAGGAGGCACCATGGGCGGAGCTTGGTTCGTGGACGGCGGCTTCGGGCTCGACCGGCTCGTGTGGCGGCCGCGCGCGCTCCCGCCGGTCGCGCCGGGCTCGGTGCGGGTGGCGATCCGTGCCGTGAGTCTGAACTACCGCGACCTGCTGATGGTCGGCGGTCAGTACGATCCTCGTCAGGTGCTGCCGTTGGTGCCGGGATCGGATGCGGCGGGCGAGGTCGCCGAGGTTGGCGCCGGTGTTCGTCGCTGGCGGGTCGGTGACGCCGTCATCCCCTCGTTCGCGACGGGTTGGCAGAGCGGAACGCCGGAGCGCTGGATGCAGCGCTCGACCCTCGGTGGCCCGTTGGACGGGACGTTCGCGACCCACGTCGACGTCCCCGAGGCCGCCCTCGTTGCCAAACCCGCTCACCTGACGTTCGAGGAGGCCGCGACGCTACCCTGCGCCGGTGTCACGGCGTGGCGTGCCCTGGTGTCCGAGGGCCGTCTGACCTCCGGGGAGACCGTCGTGACGCAGGGGACCGGTGGGGTCTCGATGTTCGCGGTGCAAATTGCGAAGATGCACGGCGCGCGCGTCGGCGCCACCACCTCGTCGGACGCGAAGGCCTCGCTGCTGCGCGCTTGGGGCGCCGAGGCCGTGTGGCGGCGGGATCAGACCCCTGCCTGGGGCAAGGAGGCGCTCGCCTGGACCGAGGCGAAGGGCGCCGACCACGTGCTGGACCTTGGGGGCGCAAGCACGATCAGCGAGTCGCTCCGCGCGGTCCGGCCCGCAGGCCGCGTGAGCCTGATCGGCATCCTCGGCGGCGTCGAGGCGCCTCTTCCCCTCACGCGCATCTTCATGCAGGGCATCACCGTGCAGGGAATCCTCGTCGGGTCGACCGCCGATCTCGCGGCGCTGTGCCGGGCGTACGAGGCACACCCCACCTGCCGGCCGGTGCTCGACCGCGTCGAGGCGCTGGCGGACCTGCCGCGCGCCCTCGCGGCGATGGCGCGGGGTGCGCACGCGGGGAAGATCGTCCTGCGGGTGGCCGGGTGAGCCGGACGATCGACGTCCGGTACATGGACCCCGTCGATGCGGTGTGGCTTGCGTGTGTCGAGCGCCTCGGCTGGCGCGTGGTGTTCTCGCCGGACTGCTATGCATCTTGGGACGGCCGGGGAACGTTGACGGTGGGGACGCGCGACACCTGGGACCCCGACGACAGCCTCGCGCAGTTGTTGTTCCATGAGATCTGCCACGCGCTTGTTCAGGGTCCGGGGCGCCGGCGTCGGCCGGATTGGGGGCTCGACAACGCGACCGAGACCAGCTCGGCGCTGGAGGAGCACGCGTGCCATCGACTGCAGGCTGCGTGGCTGGATCGCTACGGGTTGCGCGGGGTTCTCGCGGTCACGACGAGCTGGAGGCCGTACTGGGACGCGCTGGGAGACGATCCCTTGGCGCCCTCGGACGACGGCTCCGTGGTGCTGGCGCGCGCGGCATGGGCGGAAGCGCTGCGCGGGCCCTGGTCGGCCGCCGTGGCCGAGGCGCTCGCCGCGACCGCGGAGATCGCGGCCACCCTGCGTCGATGGGCGCCCGCCGACAGCGTTTGGTCGCGCGCGGTGCCCCGTCACCGCCTCGGCGGCCGACTTCGGACATCCCCGTGCGGCGCTTGCTTTTGGGCTGAGGAGGGGCCGCAAGGCGAACGGCGGTGCCGGGTGCACGCCGCCCCCGACGCGGACTGGGGCCCAACGGTCTCGGTCGAGGAAGCGGGCTGCGACCGGTGGGAGCCCGCGGCCGACGAACAGACCTGCCTGCGGTGTGGTGCGTGCTGCCGTCAGGGCTTCGACGTCGTGGGTGTCGAGCACGACGACAGCGCGTCGGCGCGTGACCTTGCGACGCCGTCGCCGCACGGCGGCTTGGAGCTCACGCGCCCGCGGGGGTTCTGCGTCGCGCTCACGCGGACGGAGGCCCCGTTCCCCTGTGCGATCTACGCGGATCGTCCCCGTTCGTGCCGCGAGTTCCCCGTCGGGGGGGCTTCGTGTTGGCTGGCGCGGACGCGGGTGGGCTTGAGCCGGCCTTGATCAGGGACGGACGACGAGCCGGTAGGTTCTGGCGACGTCGCCGGTCACCGTCACCGTCAGGCCGCCCGCTTGGATCTCGCCGCGCGTGAGCGTCGCGGTCGTCTCGGCCGCGTCGGTCGCTTGACCAGCGACGGCGTACGACGTGCCGTCGGCCTCGACGAACGCGGCGCCTCGCCGGGTGGCGATCAGGGTGCGTGACATGTCCGCCTGCGCGGGCCCGACCCAGCTCGGGTCGGCGTCGGGGGCCATCGTGTCGGGCAGGACATCGAAGGTCGGGATCAGCGCGTCGGGGGCGAGGAACACCGGGATCTGCGTCCAAGACGCCTCTTGGTAGCCGCTGGTGGCTTCGGTGAGGTCGGGCCAGCGGTACCAACGGCCGTCGGTGGCGGGGAGCACGACGTCGCGACCCTGCGCACCCTGCGAGAGGACCGGCGCGACGAGCAACGAGGGGCCCAACATCCATGCATCGGTCCGGTCCCAGGGCTCGCTGTGGAACGACCAAGCGGTGGGCTCCACCATCGGGATGCCAACGTCGGCGGCGCGGGCGGCCAGACCGTGGCGGTAGGGGAACAGCGTCATGTGGGCGCGACCGGCGGCAGCGAACGCCGCCACCGTGGCGTCGTCCTGGTCGAATTGCCAATTGGCGCTGGCTTGGCTGCCATGGTGCGTCCGGAGGATCGGGGAGTACGCGCCCAGCGTGGCCCAGCGGTTCCACAGCTCCTCGGTGCTGGGCGGGTTCCCGACGCTCTGGTAGCCGGCGACGTCGTGGGTCACGACGCCCACGCCTCCCCACGACAGGCCGAGGGTCAGCGGGATGACGCTCGGCAAGCCGTCGTCGGCGTCGAAGCTCGTCCGTTGGTCGCCCACCCAGACCACAGGGCAGGCGGCGCCGGACCCATGCCAGCCCGAACGGCAGAACGCGACCCCATCGATCGGTGAGAGCACGGTCTCGGACAGGTCTTGCCAGGCTTTGGGGTAGCCGTTGTGCACCCGCAAGCCGTCGGTCGCGTTGTCGGCGCCCACCGTGGCATCGGTGGGCAACCATTCGCCATAATCGGCCATCCAACCGTCAAAGCCCGCATCGACCGCCGCCTGCATCCGGGTGACGGCGAAGTCGATCCCCGCCTGATCGAACACGTCCAACTGGCTCGTGGGTTTGAACGTCACGCCGGTGTGGCTGTACGTCGCGCGGCCGTCAGCGGTCGTGATCGTGGCCCCGGCGGCTTCCGCCTCGGCGCCTGAGGTCGCTGTGAGGCCCACGAACGGCGCGAAGTACGCGAACCAGCGCATGCCGAGACCGTGAAGCGTCGACGCGATGTCTTCGGCGTTCGGATAGAGGTCTTGGTCTAAGGTCCACTCTTCCGAAAGTCGGTACCCAGTCGCCGTCTCGTTGGCGCCCTTCCAGTCCTCCGTCCAGACCACCCCGACCGGCGCGCGCGCGGCGCGCATGCGGTCGGCGACCTCGCGGACCCTCGACGCGCCGCGAACCGCGTCCATCCATGGGGCGAGCGCCCAGGCCGGCACGCGACGCGGACGGCCGTGGTGGCTGCTGTAGGCCGCGACCAGCGCCCGCGGGTCGGTCGCCTCGATCAACGTGAACACGGCGTCGTTCCACGCGAAGACCGACCACCGATCGGGGTCGGAGGCCCCGAGATCGACGTCGACCCGCGTCGCGGTCTGCACGAGCGTCCCCGAGGGTTGGTTCGGGCGCACGATCCACGGTTGGGGGTAGGACGAGGCGTGTTTCGTGCCGGTCAGGTACCAATCCTCGCCGGGAACGTCGGTGGTGGACTTGCCGATCCCCGGCTCACTCACCCACAGGGGGAAGGCCTCGCCGCGGTGCTCCACGTCCTGCGCGTGGGAGCCAAGCCCCACGAAGGCATCGGCCGGCGCGAGGTCGACCGACAGGCCGATCGCGCCGGGCTCGGACCAGGTCAACGACCATCCCCCGAGCGGGTCGGGCTGGATGCGGAGGGATCCCGACGCGGACGCCGCGATCGCCACATCGCCTTCGACGGACAGCGCGGAGAAGAGGACGGCTTCGGGGAGGGGGCCGGCGTCGTCGGCGAACCGGAAGCTGCCGAGGTTGAACTCGGCCTCCACATCGACGGGGGGACCCGGATGCGCCGCAAGACCGAGCCACGACCCGTACGTGCCCGTCAAGTCGAGGCGTCCATCCTGGCGAAGCGCTACGTGAAGGCCGGCGACGTCGACGGCGTGGGGTCCGATGCATCCGGCGAGCAGCAGCCATGGAGACAGGCTCATGGGGTCTCCTTCGCTTCGAGCGCCTCGAGACGCTCGCGAAGCTGCTTGAGCTCGGCCTTGAGTTCCGCGACCGCGTTCGGATCGCGGACGCGGTCCTGGGCCCGCGCGATCGTCTTCACCGCCTCGCGCGCGGCGGCGGCCAAGTCCGGGAGCGAGGTGGTCTTCGCCATCGTCTCGAGCGCGCCAATGACGCTGTCCTCACCGAGCTCGCCGAGCAATCGGACGGCGGTTTGTCGGGTCCGGAGGTCGGTGTGGGTGAGCCAGCCCGCGAGCCGTCCCGCGAGCTGGCGTCGGGCGGTGTCTGGGGCGTCGGCGGCGAGGGCCACCGAAGACCAGCCAGCGGTGTGCTGGAGCGTGCGGTCGCCCGCGTCGAGCAGCTTGGCCAACCGGGCCAGATCGCCGGCATCACCGAGGTCGCCGACCAAGCCTGCGCTGACGGCGTGCAGCGACCGGGTCGGGTCGGGCCGGTCGAGGATGCCGCGCGCGAGACGCAGCGCGTCGGCGGGCAGCACGTCGCCCAACGCTTCGAGGGCCTTGCCGCGGACGGCCGTCGAGGCGTCTCGCTCGGCGTGTTGCCGCAACCAAGCCGCTGCGTTCGGGTCGGTCGGGAACGAGGAGAGGGCGGCCGCGACGGCTTCGCGGACGCGGGGGCCGAGCGCCTCGGGGATGGCGAGCAGCGCTTGCCGTGCCTCGGGGGTGCCCTGGACGCCCAAGGCTCGGATGGCCGCGACGGCCAGCGTCCGCGCTTCGAGGTCGGCCGACACCTCGGGCGCCATGCGATGCAGATCGAGCGCGATCGTCGCCAAGGTCGAGACCGCCAACGGGCGGTCGGACGTGGCCTTGCCGAGTGCATCGACCGCTTCGAGCCGCGCGAACGCCTCGGGGGCCGACGTGGCTTGGGCGGCCCAAGCCGCGGTGGGCTGCTCGCGGGTCCACTTCGCGAGGATGCCGCCTTCGGGGTCGACCATCACCCACCGCACCCCGTCCGGGACGTCGGCGCCGAACACGGCACCGTGGCTGTCGAGGTCGATGGTCGCGTTGTGGACCGCGCCGTCGGGCGTGCCCCACGTCAGCGCGACGGGGCCGCGCCAACCGCCTTCGGGGTCGGTCTGCGTGACCGTCACGGCGAGTCGACCGTCCCGCACGGCCCACCGTGTGGCGAGCGTCGGAACGCCGGCTTGATGAATGTAGCGGTCGAACAGCCAGGCGAGGCTTCGACCGGCTTGGGCCTCGAACGCGCGGCGGAGTTGGTCGGTTTCGACGAGCTGGTGCGCGTGGTTCGCGACGTACGCGGCGACCGCGGCGTCGTAGCGTTCCGTGCCGAGCAGCACGCGCAACGCGTGCAAGACGCTCGCGCCGCGCACGTAGACGGCCGCGTTCGGCGTGTCGTCCTTGGCGGACCAGGCGCGCGCGGCCACGGCGTGGTCCACGTCGACGCTCGCGGCTTGCCACCCTCGGACCGAGGCAGCGTACGTCTCTGGACCCCGCGTCGATTCGGCCCATCGGGCGGCGTAGAACGTAGCAAAGCCCTCGTTGAGCCACAGCTCGCGCCACCCGTTGCAGGTCAGCAGGTCGCCGAACCATTGGTGGGCGATCTCGTGGGCGATCGTGCCGTCGGATCCGCGCGCGTCGTCCTCCCACGGCTGAACGAGCAACCCGCCTTCGAGGGTGGTCGCGGACGTGTTCTCCATGCCGCCATACAAGAACCGCTGCACCACGAGCTGTCGGTAGATGGGGTAGGCGTAAGCGGTCCCGAGCAGGTCACCGAAGTACCGGAGCATCGCGTCGGTACGGGCGAACGTGCGGTCGACGGTGGCGTCGGTCGTTTGCGGGGGCACCCACAGCTCGAGCGGCACGATGCCCGGGCGTTGCGCCACACGCCATTGGCCCGCGTTGACCGTGAGCAAGTAGGTGACGAGGTCCTGTTGGAGATCGTAGGTCCAGCGTCGGTACCCATCTCCGAGTGAGGCCTGCTGCACGAGGACGCCGTTCGCCATGGCGGCCAGGCCCTCGGGCGCCTCGATGTGGGTCGTGACGGTGTAGCGGTCCGACGGATGGTCCCAAGAGGGAAGCCAGTGACGGTGGTCCTCGCCCTCGCCTTGGGACCAGACCTCCTGAAGGCCGGCGTCGTTGTCGTCGCCGTTGCGGACGTGTAGCCCGGTCTCGGGTTTCGCCGTCCATTGCAGGCGCACGCTGTGGGGGGTGCGGCTGCCCAGCCCAAGGCGCAGGTTGTCGCCGTCGACCGTGACGGGGACCTCCACGCCGTCGACCGACGCCCGGAGGTCGGCGAGCGCGACGCCCTGCAGCACCCAAGCGTCACTGGGGAGGCCGATCGGCGTGACGTCCCATGTCGCATCGCCGCGTACGGTGCCGGCGTCGGGCTGAAGGCGCAGGGTGAGCGTCAGGTGCGTCACGTCCCACGACCGGGGAGGGGTCACGGTGTCGACGGCGTCGGGGAGCGCGGACCAAGCGGCGATGGGCAGCAGGAACCAGAACGGCATGGGACCTCGTTGGCGTCGCGTACGATCGCACAGTCGGCGACGGGCTGCGAGCCCAACGTTGGCCTTTGGCGTCGCCTTGCGTCGCGTCGTGCTGTACCGCTTGCGCGCCGGCGACGGGGGGTGCACGATGTCTTCGCGGAGGCGTCATGTTGTTCTGGGTTGCTGCGGCGCTCGCCGGCTATGGAGACGCC
>JBJONI010000485.1:0-25264 GCA_046051915.1 Pseudomonadota bacterium | reverse complement strand
AGCGGGTCGGTGACGTCAAGACGCCCGACGGGGACGGAGGCTACGTCTTCCTGCAAAACGACCACCTGTTCGTCGGCGACAGCAACTTCGGGAGCGTCTACGATGCGACCGACCCGGCCGCGATGCGGGAGCTGGGACGGTTCGCGCTCCCCGGCGACCTCGACACCGTCACGCCTCTCGGCAACGTCGCCGTGGTGGCCGTCGATGAGAAGGCCGACCCCGGAAGAGCGTCGGTGGTGGTGCCGTGGCAGGCGGAGCCGGAGACCGTCGCGCCGCGGCCGGGCCTGCTCAGCCCTGCGGACGGCGAGGTCGGGGTGGCGAGCACCGCACGGATCGGCGTGGTCTACGACGAGATGATCGAGCCTGCGAGCGTACACCGCGGCAGTTTTCGGGTGGCCGACGCCGCAGGACGCCCGATCCCGGGGACGTTCGACGTGCTGGAGTCGATCCTCAACTTCACGCCCAACGACCCGCTCCCGCCTGGACCCATCCACGTCGTCCTGCCGGCCGGGGGCATCACCGACGCGAGCGGCAACCGACAGGCCGTCGACCGGGCTTGGTGGTTCGTCGTCGGAGGAGGAGGGTGATGCGCCGGCGGCTCGGGTGGGTGCTGTGCGCGACAGCGTGCGCGGCCGATTCCCACCCCGACACCGACCCGGAACCCGAGCTCGCCGTGTCGATGGCAGCCGCCTACGCGGTCGTCGACACGCCTTGGACGCCGCCCGCAGCAACCCTCCCGGAAGGCGCCGACCGCACATCGCTGCAGGCGCGCTGGGACTTCGGCGACGGGATCACGGCGCAGGGGTGGCAGCCGGTCGTGACGTTCGAGGCGCCGGGACATCGGACGGCCTTTCTGACGGTGACCGACGCCCGCGGACGGCAGGCCACGGACGCCTTCGCGCTCAGCGTGCACTGGCCGGTCCCCGACGGGCGCGTCGACCACGCAGGCGGGCGGATGGTCCCTGGACGCGACGGCATGTACGCCGCGATGACCGATCACGACCTCGTCGCGTTTGTGCCCGAGGATGGCAGCGAGGTGCGGTGGATCGACCCGGGCTGCGCCGCCCCCAGCCAGCTCGCGACCATCGGTCCGAGCGCGAACGGTGACGTGCTCGCCGTTGGGTGTCTCGGGCGGGCGACGCAACCGAGCGCCGTGGTCGTGCTGGAGGCGGAGGCCGACGGCGTGGCGAGCACCGTCCGGCGTCGCATCGAGATCCGCGACGGGGTGTTGCGTGCGCTCGTCGTGGTCCAAGCGGACGCCGACCACGAGACGGTCTTGGTGACGATGCACGGCCCGAGCGATCCCGGACGTACCGACGGCGACGCCGGGAGCCGGTTGGTACGCTACGTCGACGGCGAGCGAACGTACGCCTTGTCCGCGTGGTGGGGCGACCACAAGCTCGGCGCGTTGGCCTACGGTGGGTCGTTGTACGCGGTCGATGCCTGGGCAGCCGTGGACGAGACCGTCTCGGTCTGGGAGGTCCGTGAGGACAACCCGTGGGAGCCCGAGCCGCGCGCCATTCCGCTTCCCGACGACACGGGACCGGACTCCGACACAAGCAGCCGCGGCCGGCCCACGTTCCTCGACGCGAGCGCGCTCTCCCCCGATGGCCGCACCTTGGCGATCGGAGGCCTGCGGGCCAACATCGCGCGTGGAAGGGTACGCGACGGCCTCGACCTCACGGACGAGACCACGGTCCGAGGGACGCTGCGCCGCATCGACCGCATCACCGGCTCCCAGACCGCGTCCGCGCGCGTCGACAACCGCGACCGGTACGCCGCGCTCGCTTGGAGCCCTCAGGGGGATTGGTTGTACGCAGCCGTCGCAGGCAGCGGCGAGGTCGATGTCGTCGACCCGTGGCGGTGGGAGCGCGTCGGCGCGGCCTACGACGGCGGTGCGGGGCTGACCGCGTTGTGGGTCCGCGGCGCGTCGTTGTGGGGCTACGCGGCGCTCGACCGTACGATGGTCCGCTGGTCTCTGGAAGATCCCAGCGCCCCGGTCGGCCCAACGGTGATCGACCTTCAACCCCCCCAAGGCGAGCCCTTGCCGCCCGACGTGCTGTGGGGCGCCAAGCTGTTCGCCGCCGCGGCCGACCCGCGCATGAGCCTCGACGGCTACATCGCTTGCGCCTCCTGCCACCGGGACGGAGAGCCCGACGGCCACACGTGGGACTTCACCCAGCGCGGCGAGGGCCTGCGCAACACCCCGGATCTTCGGGGCTTCGGCGCCCGTTCAGGGCCGATTCATTGGTCGGGCAACTTCGACGAGCTCCAAGACTTTGAAGCGGACATTCGCCTGCATCAGGGCGGCCTTGGCTACCTCGACGACGCCACATGGCAGGGGCCCGCGGGGCCGTCGCTGGGGTCGCCGAAGGCCGGCCTCTCAGACGCCCTCGACGCCCTCGACGCCTACGTGCGGTGGCTCCCCGCGCAGCCGCCCGTGGTGTCGTCGGCGGAGTCCACGACCGCACTCGTCGCGGTCGGCGCGCAGGCGTTCGTTCGTCTCGGATGCGACGTCTGCCATCCGGCCGGAGGCACCGACTCGAGATGGCTCGACGACGGCCGTCCGCTCCTGCACGACGTGGCCACGATCACGCCGTCCTCGGGCAACCGGCTCGGCGGTCCGCTGTGGGGGCTCGACACCCCGTCCCTGATCGGCACGTGGGCCACCGGTCCATGGCTGCACGACGGGTCGGCGGCGACACTGTCCGAGGCGATCCAACGCCACGCCGAGGTCGAGGATGCTGACGTCGCAGGGCTCCTCGCCTACCTCGCGAGCCTGTGAGGCTCGCGACCGTGTCGCACGGTGTCGTGACGGTCGTGCTACGATGACCCGCCCCGGAGTCCGCATGCGCCCCGTTCTGCCCGCCCTCGTCCTCGCGTTTGCGCCTGCTTGCAGCCAGTACACGGTGATCAAGCCCCCTGAGGACCCGCCGCCCGAGGTCCCGGAGTGCGTCTTCGAGGCACCTGCGCTCGGCACGGTGCCGACCAACCCGCTGTGTGACGTCGTCGAGGAACCCCCCGGCGGCTTTGAGCCGATCGTCGAATGGTCCGCTGGGCGCGGCGAATCCTGCCTCGCGCTGCCAACCGTGGGCGACCTCGACCACGACGGCAAACCCGAGGTCGTCACCGTCTTCACAGGAAATATCCCCGGCCGCCCTGGCGATCTCGTCGTGCTGAACGGCGACGGGACCGGCGTCAAGTGGCGCAAGAACAACGACGCCGCCTACGGGGCTGCCGTCGCGCTCGGCGATGTGGACCGCGACGGGTACGGCGAGATCTACATCCCGGTGACGAAGAAGAACGGGCTGCTCGGCCTGACCGGGACGTATGCGATGGCGGCCTACGACCACATCGGCAACCTGCTGTGGGAGTCCGAAGAGTTCAGCTCGCAGGACTTCGACTACGCCACCGGCGTCATCCTCTCGGACATGGATCACGACGGCACGGCCGAGATCATCGCAGGCCGCGTCATCCTGAACGCCGACGGGACCACGCGCGGTGTCGGCGCGTTCGGACGTGGCTCCTACGGTGTTCCGCCGATCGGCGGCGACTTTGCCTCGGAGTCCTCCGTGCCCGCCGTCGCCGACATCGACATGGACGGGATCGAAGAGGTGATCGTCGGCGACGCTTGGTACAACCCCGACGGGTCGACCAAGCTCCGACTCAACCGCCAGAACGACGCGAACATCGGCATCGCGAACCTCGATGACGACGATTTTCCCGAGATCGTGGCGGTGTCGTACAACACCGTCCGCGTCGTCGATCACGACGGCTCGGTGGTGTGGGGGCCGTGGGAGCTCCCCACCGCCAACATCGTCTCACCGCCTGCGATCGGCGATCTTGACGGCGATGGCTCCCCGGAGATCGTCGTGGCCGGCGGAAATGAGCTCTACGCGCTGCATGCGGACGGCACCACAATGTGGACCGACGCGGTTCAGGACGAATCCGGCGCCACCGGGGCGTCGATCTTCGACTTTGAAGGCGACGGCATCCCCGAGGTCGTCTACATCGACGAGATCCAGATGATCGCGTACGACGGCCTCACGGGCACCCGAAAGTTCTACAGCGACGAGCACGGGAGCGTCACGCTGTTCGACTACCCGGTCGTGGCCGACGTCGACGTCGACGACCACGCGGAGATCCTTGTCTGCCACTTCGGCTTCGGACGCGCCATCTCGGTGTACGGCGACGAGGAGAGCACGTGGCGACCGGCGCGCAAGGTGTGGAACCAGCACGCCTACACCATCCTCAACGTCAACGACGACCTGACGATCCCCGCCGACCCTGATCCGTTCTGGCTCGTCCACAACACGTGGCACTCCGGGTTCACCCCGTCGGGCATCATCCAACAAGGGATCGACGGTCCCGTCGACGTGTCGGCCGAGTTCCTCGGGTGGTGCGAGACCGACTGTGCAGGCGACAGCGTCACGGTGTTTGGACGGCTCGCCAACCTCGCGGACACGACGATGCCCGCCGGCGGTGTCACGCTCGCGCTGTACGCGGTGGCTGCCGACGGGACGCGCACCCTCGTCGACACGGCGGCGACCACGGTCGATGTCCCCGGGGGGACGACCGGCGGCGACGTCAGTTTCCAGGTCCCCAAAGACCTCGCCATCGACGCGGTGGGGTTTGAGGTCGTCGCGGACGACATCGGCGGCGGCGTCGGGCTGTGGGCGGAATGCGCCGAGGCGAACAACACCGGCACCCGCCTGGGCGCGCTGTGCGTCGAGGACGACCGCTGATGTAGGGCGGACGCGAACATCGGCGTCTCCGCCTCAGGGCCCTAGCCCTGCGTGTACCGGGCCAGCGCTCCTGACAGCTCGCGCACGACAGCCTCGCGGAGCGACGCCGGCTGCACCACCTCGACGGCCGCCCCCCACTCCAACACGAAGCGAACGAGTTCGCGGCCGTGACTGCGCAAGTGCAGCTCGACGGTTCCGTCGGCCGCGACGACGACCCGCTGCGTCGGGTGCCAGATGCGCGACCGCAACAGGTCCAAGCGGTCCGCGTCGAAGCGCAGCACCACCGCCTCGGGGCGGGTCTGCGGGTCGGCAAACACGCCAAAGCGGTCGCCGAGGAAGGCTTTTGGATCCCAGCCGGTCGGCCAATCGAACGGCTCCCCAACGCGCGTCTCGCGCATGCGCTCGACCGCGTACAGCCGTGGCGAGGCCGCCGGGCCCGGTCGACCGATGACGTAGATCGCCCGCCGGTACAGCAGCAGCGTCAACGGTTCGAGCGCATCCAACACTTGGACGCGCCCGGCGGACTCGTAGATGCAGGCGAGGCGGCGCTCGCGGACGATCCCGTCGAGCACGTCGTCGAGGGCGTCCGTGTGCCCGTCGTAGCGTCGCTCGGGCTCATGCACGGCGAGGAACTTCTGGTGAAACCGACGACGCAGGGCGACCGGCAGTTCGGAAGCCTCTGCGTCCAACTGTACCCACGGGCGGGCGAGGGAGGTGCCGGTGAAGAACCCGGTGAGGTCCCGGCCAAGCAAGAGCGCGATGCGATCGAGGTGGCCGAGGGTATCCAGCGCGTCCGTCGGGTCGACGGCGAACGCGCGGTCGGCACCGCCGTGCTGAACGACCCCAGGGATCTGCAAGAGCTTCTTGCGGTCCTCTTCAAACTGCCGCCGCGTCAGGCGGTAGCGTCGTTGCAGTTCCCCCGGCGTGATTCGACCGCGTTGCAGCAGCCACCGGTACATCGCCACCAGTCGAAGCGCGGGGTTCACAACCACCTCGTGGGCCGAAGACACCCCCACGATACGACCGAACCCCCAGAAGCGGTTAGGAGAAACGCACAGGCTTTGCATTTTGTTCGATTATGTTCGAACCAAGGACGCCCCGCGCGGCTCAGCGACGCGTCGGTGGTCCCCGAACGATGAGCGTCTGCCCTGCATCGACATCGCGCATCGCAACGGTCCGACCGTCGGGAAAGTGAACGACCAGCTTGGCGACCCGGCCCGTCGGGGCCGAGATCCCGACCCAAGGGCTGACCGTCGCGTTGCGCACGGTGCCACCGCCGACCGCGCGCGCCTGCGGCGCCAGCCCGGCGACCTCCGCGACCACCCACGCCCCGGCCGCCGGGCGTAAACCATCGCCGTCCACCACGCGGAGGCCAAGGGCCGGAACCTGACTGTCGTTGCGGTAGAGCGCAGGGACGTGGCCCATCCCGCTCACCACGAGGTCGGCATCACCGTCCCCATCGATGTCATCGGCGTACAAACTCACCGCGTTCACGGGACCATCGAGCCCCAGCTCGGTCGTGACGTCTTCCCACCCGCCTGCCGCCGCGCGGCGCCACGCCGACATCCCCAGCGCGATCCCCCGGACCGCGCACCCCGACGTGTGATCGTCCCCTTGCGCGGCGACGAGGTCGAGGCGACCGTCACCGTCGAGGTCGATCGGAACGCCTCCTTGAAACATGGCGTTACACCCAGCGCGGGTCGGAGACGCCCCCAACGGGTCTTGCAAGGTGTCGCGCCAACCCGCTCCTTGCCGTTCGAGCACCCGGACGCGGTGCTCCCCCACAACGAACCAGGTGTCCCACGCGCCGGCGGCGTCGATCCCGATCGCCATCGCGACTGGACCCTGCGTGGACAACGGGCGGGCGTCGCCGAGACCATCGTCCGTTGCCGTCCAAGACGCCCCGCGCTGCGCGTAAGCGAGCGGCGGTGCGCCGTCACACGCCATCCCCACGCCCTGAAGGTGCCCGCTCCACACCCAGACGCCATCCAGCCGAACGGCAGGTTGCGGAGCTTCAAAAGCCGACGGGTCGTGCGTCCAAGCCCGCGGCGCGGAGGCGCGCAGCCACGACAGGCCCGCCGTGCACGTCGGTTCAGGCCACAGCAAGTCGAGGCCAGGCACCCCACGGCTGGCCACCAAGCCGAACGTCCCCTCGAAGAAGGGCTCGCCCTGCTTGATCGAGGTCGGCATGGACCACGTCTCCCACGGGGGACCCGCGAGGGCGTCGAACGTGACCATCGGCGAGGGTGTGGGTTGCACGATGTCCCAGCGGCCGTCTCCGTCGAGATCAACGATGCCCGCGATGTGGACGTGCCGCCCCAAGGCCTCGGTGAGGACCGCGTCCACCCTGAGGGCATCGCCGCCCGGCGTGAGGCGGAACACGACGGGCGAGGCGGCCTGGCGAGGCCGGAACGAGGATCCGACACTCAGCACGACCTCCTGACGACCGTCGCCGTCGAGGTCCGCGGTGCGGAGCGTCGCCTCCTCCGACGGCGCACCGGGGCGCAGACCTCCAGCCGCAGGCAGGGCCATCGCGGCGTCCGGCACGGTGGCCATCCAATCCACGAACCCGGACGGTCGCGCCGTGACCGATGCGACGGTTTGCCGCTCTGGGCGCGGCGCCGCCTCGACCACGGGCTCGGGCGCGTCGACACCGACCGAACAGCCGCCGAGCGCACCGGTGAGCAGCGGCGGCACGACGGCCCACGCCAGCCGACGCATCAAGCCGAGCGCGCGTAGCGGCTTGCCGAACCACCGAGAACCGACGACACCGCCTCACGATCCACGCCAAGGTTTCGGAACATGTTGCGCTCCTGGACCCCGTCGAAGATCGCGAAGTCCTTGTCGCGCGCGTAGCGGCCGCTGACGAGGTAGGCAAACGCGCGCAGCGGCGTGTACATGTCGCGCGTCGGGATCTCCCGCGCCGCCTCCCAGAACAGTCCCTGTACGGAGCGGTTGTTCCCATACCAGTACCGGGCGAGGCGCAGATAGGCTTGGAATTCGGTGCGAACCCGCGTCTCGTAGTCGGCGAGCAGCGCCGGCTCTTCGGACCCGGGCACGCCAAAACGCCGGGTGAGGACATCGGCTGCCTTGAATCCACCGCGGATCGCGAAGTCGACCCCCCCTGAGAGGATCGGGTCGACGAAACACGCCGCGTCCCCCACCATCATCCAGCCGGGGCCGCCGAACCGCTCACAAGCGAACGACCAGTCCATGTGAAAGCCCAACGGCTCGCCACGGGGCCCGGGCAGCATTTTGGCGCCCTCGAGCGGAAGCTCTGCGCTCGCCAAGATCTCCGCGAAACGCGCCTCGCTCAATCGGTTCCGCTCGCGAAGGACGACCCCAACGCCCGTGACGTCCTTGCTGGTCGGGATGAACCAAACCCAACCCTCTGGGACCGTCACGACGTATTGCACGTGGCGACCGAGGGGTCCCGGCACGCCACCCGCGCCCTCGAAGTAGGCATAGGTCGCCGTGCATCGGAGGTCTGGAGCTTGGCGGAGCAACTTGAACTTGCGACCCAGGAACGCATTTTGGCCCGACGCGTCGATCACGAAGTCCGCGTCGTAGCGGACCGTCTGACCGTTCGCATCGCTCGCGAGGACGCCCACGACCCGATCGCCCTCCATGATCGGCTCGTGAACGGTCACGTTCTCGTGCACCGAGGCGCCCCGCTCGGCGGCCGTCTCGGCCAGGATCCGGTCGAACACGGCGCGGTCGACGTTCCAGGAGTGTTCGTAGCCACCCGAAAGCAGGGTCTCCTCGGTCAAACCCGGCAGATCGGGCTCCAGCCGCGGGTCGAACAGCACGCTCCACGGCTCACGCGTCTCTCCCCAGCGGTACACCGCCCCGTACTTGCGGGCGAAGCCCTGATCGACAAACCGGTGGCCGATGCCGAAATGGCGTTCTAGGTAATCAAAGGCGGCGGGCTGGAGGGATTCCCCGATATGAAACCGCGGGTGCCGCTCCCGTTCGAGGACCACCACCTCAGCGCCTTGCGACGCGAGCGCACCTGCGGCCACGCACCCCCCCGGGCCGCCCCCGATCACCACGATCTTTGGCGAAGTTCGCAGCACGCATCCTCCGTGAGTCCGCCTTACCCCGAGAGGCTACCATGTCCTCCGCAGCCGAAAATCTTTCGACAATTGCGACAGACCGGTACGACCGGAACGACACTTTGCGCCCCTCCCGCCGCACCATGTTGCTCGCAGGAGCGGGCGTGCTCGCCGCCGCAGGCCTCGCCTATCGGCGACGTCGACCTGCGCCGAGAGAGGTGGAACGCACCCTACCGTTGCAGGTGCATCACGATGGCGCCGGCGTGCGGCTCCAGCGAGCGCTCGGCGGTCCCGCGCTCCGCGACCTCGACCCCTTCCTTCTGCTCGACGGGTTCCACAGCGTCGACCCTGCGGACTATGTCGCAGGGTTCCCAACGCACCCCCACCGCGGCTTTGAGACCGTCACCCTGCTGTTCGACGGGACGATGACGCACGCCGACAGCGTGGGGAACGCCGGGACGTTGCGTTCCGGCGACGTCCAATGGATGACGGCAGGCCGCGGCATTCTGCACAGCGAGTTTCCGGGCGGCGACGCGGCCGGCCTGCTGTCGGGGTTCCAACTTTGGGTCAACCTGCCCGGGCGAAACAAGATGATGGCGCCGCGCTACCAAGACATCGGCGCTGCCGACGTCCCCGTGGTCGATCTCGGCGACGGTCGAGCGCGCGTCTTGGCCGGCACCATCGGCCGAACGATGGGCCCCGTCGAGGGCATCGTGACCGAACCCACCGTCCTCGACGTCACGTTGTCCCCCGGCGCGACGTTCGATCACACGATCGCGGGCGGCCACACCGCGTTCGTCCAGCCCCACACCGGCAGCCTGCTCGTCGGCGACCGACCGACACGTGTGCGTGCCGGGGAGCTCGCGGTGCTGGGGCCCGGCGAGCGGGTCTCGATCCGAGGGGAGGGCCGGTTCCTGCTGATCGCGGCCGCGCCGATCGGCGAGCCGATCGCGCGCCGCGGACCCTTCGTGATGAACACCGAAGCCGAGCTAGAGCAGGCGTTCGCCGACCATCGGGCCGGACGAATCGGCGGCTGACCCACAACGGCCGTCACAGGTTCGTCACTTTGGTTACCCTCGTGGCATGCATCGCACCCGCACGCTTCTTCTCCTTCTCGCCGCCGCCTGCGCGCCGCCTCAGGACGTGGACGCGCAGCCTACGCCCGACGACACTGCTGGGCCTTCCCCCTACACCCACGACGACGTCCTGCGGCTCAACCACGTGCAAGCCCTCGGGACGCACAACAGCTACCATCAGCGATCCACGCCAACCCTCGACGCTTCTTGGGCCTACGACCAACCCACGCTGACCGACCAGCTCGCGCTGCACGGCGTCCGGCAGTTCGAGCTCGACGTGCACTTGAGCGAAGCGGACGGCTGGCAGGTCTTCCACATCCCCAACGTCGACGCAGGCACCTCGTGCCGCCAGTTCGCGGACTGCCTCGCCGAGATCGAGACCTGGTCGGACGCCCACCCGTGGCACCTCCCGATCGTGATCTGGATCGAGCCCAAGGACGAGGAAGTCGACGCCTTCGTCCCCGGGTTGCTCCCGATCGCCGGTCAGTGGGACGCGTTCGACGCGTTCCTCCGAGAGACCCTCCCCGACGGGGAGATCATCACGCCCGACGAGGTTCGCGGCGACGCCCCCGACCTCGCGACGGCGATCGCCGAGCGGGGCTGGCCGACCCTCGGCAGCTTGCGTGGTCGGCTGCTGTTCTCGATGCTCGACAGCAGCGCCCATCGCGCCGAGTACCTGAGCGGTCACCCGACGCTGCAAGGCCGAGCGATGTTCGCCACCGCGGACGCGACCACCGATGCTTGGTCGGCGGTGTTCAAGATCAACGACGCCGTTCGCGACGGCGCGAGCATCGCCGCGGCGCTCGCGCAGGGCTTTGTGACGACGTCCAACGTCGACGGCGCCGCGAGCAGCGACGCCGACAACGCGAGCAGCCTCGCGGGCGCCCTCGCATCGGGCACCCACTTCCTCTCGAGTGATTTTCCCGGAGGCGCACCCGACCGCGCCTACGACGCGGCCATCCCCGACGGTGCGCCCGCGCGGTGCAACCCGATCACCGCACCGCCCGACTGCACGGCGGCCGACGTCGAGGCGCTGGCCTCGCCCTAAGGGCGTTGCACCCGCCTACAACGACCCGGAGAGGAACGCCGCGACCCGCGCCAAGCCCTCGCCGAGCAGCGCCTCCGACGTCGAGAACACGATGCGGATGCGTCCCTCGGCGCCCGGTCCGAACCACCGAGCCGCACCCGGCACCACCGCCACGCGCGCCTCCTCACGGAGACGATCGACGAGGACCGTGGGGTCCACGCCGAGATGTTTCACGCTTGGGAACAGAACATACGTCCCTTCCGGCGGCCGTACCGGAAGCCCCATGCCCGCCAGCGCGGCCACGCCTTGGTCGCGTCGCGCGCGCAGGTGGTCGAGGAACGCCTCCGCCCATGGCCACCCATCGGTGTACGCCGCCGTCGCGGCAACCTGGCTGAGCGTGGCGGCGCCCGTCATCGTCGATCGCGCCGCCGCCACGGTGATCAGGGCCTCGAGCGCGGCTTCGTCCGGCGCGACCACGAACCCGATGCGCAGGCCCGCGAGGCCGAACGTCTTGCTGAAGCCGTGCACGGTAAAAGTGCGGCTCGCGATCGCCGACCCGAGCGAGGGGAGGCTGACGAAGCTGCCGCGATCGTAGACGATGTCCGACCAGATCTCGTCGTTCATCACCCACAGGTTGTGGCGTACCGCGACGTCGGCGAGCGCCTGCAACTCCTCGCGCGAGAACACGCGTCCGACGGGGTTGTGGGGGTTGCACACCCCGAGTAGCCGCGTCCTCGGCGTGATCTTGCGCTCCAACGCCTCGACGTCGAAGCGCCCCGTCACAGGATCGACAGGCAGGCGCACGACGACGCCCCCGACCGCCTCCACGCTGCTCTGGAACAGGAAGTCGACGGGATCGAACACGATCGCCTCGTCGCCCGGACGAAGCGCCAAACGCGCCACATGCAGCATGCCCGCGGCCGCGCTGTCGACCGCCAAGATCTGGCGCGCGTCACACGCGTACCCCTTGCGTTCCGTCACCACGCGCGCGCAGGCGGCTCGAAAGTCCGGCAGGCCCTCCGCGGGCCCGTAGCTGAAGACGCCACCGCGGGCGTAGTCGACGATGGCGTCGCGGATGCAGGGCGCCACAGCAAAGTCAGGGTCCGCGGCCGTCAACGCGATGACGTCTTCGGGCAATGTCGCCCACCGCAGGTTGTAGGCCCGCTGCCGCAGCAGCGCGCGGGGCACGTCCTCGTCCTCAAAGCGAAAAGTCACGCGCCCTCCGGCTAGTCGGCGAGCGGGACGACGTGATCGTCGTAATGCTCGGGATGAAGGAACCGCTCACGAAGCGCCCGCCCTTGCGCGACGGTCGATGCGATGACCGGCAAACGCGCGGCGCTCCACTGGGCGAGGGCCCGCCCCACCGTGTCCGGCGACGGGGCGGCGAGCGCACCGACCGTGTCGAGCGTCTCCACCAAGCTGAGGGCGTCTTCCAAGGCGAGGTTCACCCCTTGACTGGTGAACGGAAGCAGCGGATGGGCGGCGTCGCCCACAAGGACGACGTTGCCGTCGTGCAGCGCAGGCAAAGGGTCGAGGTCGGTGGTCCGCCACACGTGGACATCCTCGAGGTCGGTCGCACCAAGAAGCGCCGGCACCGGCCAAGCCCAGTCGCCGACGAGGGCCTCGAGCAGCGCACGGCGGCCGCCCTCCGTCTCGACCTGCTCGCCGTACCGAGCGCGATCAAGCTGGACAAACCAGATGATGTCGCCGTCACCAGCCGGCACGACGCCGACCGCGACGTGCGCATCAGGGTCCTGAACCTTGAGGAAGCGGTCCCCGATCTGGGCGTGCAGCTCCGGATCGTGCGTGCTGTACACGAGCTCGAAGATTCGAACCTCGGTCAGGGCGCGATCGGGGAACAACGCCGCCCGGGTGGCGGACCGCACGCCCTCCGCCGCCACGACGACGTCGGGCCGCCAAGCGACGCCGTCCAACTGCACCTCCGCGCCTTCCTCGTCGCGACGAACGGTCGCAAACCCGGCGCCGAAACGGACGACGCCCGCAGGGAGCGCGCTCGCGAGCCACGAGACAAAGCGACGGCGACGAAAGCCCCACGTCCCCTCGATCGCCGCCGCTGCGAGGCGCTCGCCCGTCGGTGCGTACAACTCGAACCGGCGCAAACGCTCGCCGTGGGCGTCGAGGTCGGCCTCGCCAAACCCGAGAGATGCGAGCGCACGGCGGCCACGATCGAGCAGCAGAAACCCGTGACCGCCGCGCTCCCCGAGCCCATCGCGCTCCAACACCTGTGGGGCTGCACCGCGGCGCAGCAGGTCGTGCGCGACGGCCAAGCCGGCGATGCCTCCGCCGACAACGACGACCTCGAGCCCGCGCATCCCCCCTCCGCCACGCCCCTCTAGCCCGAGGCACGCGGTGGGCCACTTCAGGGGTCGGCGAGGCCGTAGCGGTGGGTCAACGGCCAGACCTCGTCGCATGGGCGGCACATCGAGGAGGCCACCCCGGTGTTCCGACGCGTCCGCCCCGCCACCGCGAGGAACACCGCACCACTCTGTTCTTCATCGCACTGCAGGCAGTCGTTCAACGCGCCATCGGGCGTATGGTACGGCGCGTCGAGGAGCGCAAAGCAGGTCGCCCCGCACGCCGCACGGGTGTGCACCGTGTTGTACGCCCATACTTGCGCGCAGGCCGGGGTGAACCCCAAGCCCGCGATGCACGACGCGAGCGCTTCGATCGGCCCGGTCAGGTGCGCGAGGCCGCAGGCGCGAACCGGCTCCGTCAGGTCCGGACGCTCGATGTACACGGCGAGGTCGGCAAGCGACGAGCACACGCCGCATGCGCCGCCGTGCGTGACCTGCGCGCCCGACGCGGCGGCGGCTTGCACATCGGCGAACGTCTGCAGCCGGTACCGGCCGTCCCCGGCGGCCACGACGCCACACACGGCCGCCGGGTCGGACGGCATCGGCGGAGAGGCGTAGGGGTCCTCGGTGGGCGGTGCGAAAGGATCGAGCTGGATCGCAGCGCGCAGGGCAGCGAGGTCGCTCGCATCATAGGCGGGCGCCTCCCACCCGCCTTCGCCGCACGCGTCACAGCGGGGCGCACACTGCGCGGCCGACAGGCCGGGGGCGTCGTTCGGCGCGCCGAACAACCGCGGCGCCGCGTCGCAGCGCTCGACCTGCACGTCGGCTTCCGGGCACGCCGCGAGCAACAGGCCAACCCACGCCCACGACCGCTTCGTTGCCACGATGCCACCCCCGCGCGCCACGTTAGGCGACCCCAAGCCTGGAGCCCCTTTGCTGCACGTCTACACCGCCGCGACCCCCAACGGTCTGAAGATCCCGCTGGCCCTTGAGGAGCTCGGCCTCGACTACACGGTTCATTCCCTCGATCTCGGCAAAGGGGATCAGCGGGACGCGTCGTTCCTCGCGTTGAACCCGAACGGCAAGATCCCCGCCCTGCACGACACCGACGGACCCGGGGGTCCGATCACCGTGTTCGAGTCCGGCGCGATCCTCCTCTACCTCGGGGAGCGCTTTCCAGGCTTGCTCCCAACCAAGCCGGCCGAGCGCATGGCGGCGATCGCTTGGACCTTCTTTCAGTGCGCGGGCGTCGGGCCGATGTTCGGCCAGCTCGGTCACTTCCGGGTGTTCGCAGGCGAGCGCGTCCCGTATGCCGAAGCGCGCTACGCCGCGGAGGCCGAGCGCCTGCTCTCGGTCCTCGACGGCCAGCTCGCCCAGCATCCCTGGATCGCCGGCGACACGCTCACGATCGCCGACGTCGCGCACTTTGGATGGCTCGACCTCGCCGAGGGATTTCTCAAGCTCTCCCTCGAACCGTACACCCACGTGCGCGCTTGGTTGACGCGGTTCCGCGAGCGACCGAGCGTGGCGCGCGCCAAGGCACGCAACGGCTGGCACGCCTAACCCCAAGCGCCCCTCTCCCACCCGGCGATCTGGAGCTCGGATGCGACGTTGGTTGCTGTGCTTGTCGGTGTCCGCGTGTCGACCTGCGCTCGTCCCGCCGGAGAGCGCCGAGGAGCGGATGACGTGGGCGTTCGTCCATTTCGACGATCCGGGTGCGCTCCAGCTCGTCGCCGATCCGCAACGGGCGTGGGCCACGGCGCATGGTGCCGAGCTCGACGAGGGGTACGCCGTCGCCTCGCTCAGCTCGTCCGACATCGAAGCCTCGGGGGTGACGGCGCCCGACGCGGAGACGAACATCCTGGGCGCGATGGGGCGCGCCGTCTACACGTCGACGCTCGACGACGTGGCGGCCGGAGTCGTCACGACCGACAAGCCCGCGATCCACGAGAGCGCGGTCTCGTTCGAGATCCTCGAATCCGACGGCCAGCAGGCGTGCTTCTTGGACGGCACGTGCGACCAGCACGTGTTCTGGGCGCGGTCGGTCGACAAGGTGCCGGTGCTCGGAGAGACCACGCGGACGTACCGGACCGAGATGCGATGGGAGACAGACGCCGACGGGGAGCGGTTCCTCGCGCTGCGCCAGGTCGCGCCGGACCCGATGACGTTCCACCTCGACCTGCTCGCGGTGGACCAACAGTACGGGGTCTCGTTGGTCTGGCCGACGACGACAGGCGCGCTCCGCGTCGAGGCCTTCTGGATCGACGCGCGCATCCTCGGGACGCTCACGCTTCCCGAGGGCTTCGCGGTGCGCCAAGCCGTGGACCAGATGCAGACGACGGCAAGCGAAATGGATGCTTGGGTCCTTGACAACGCCCTGTAGTCGCCGTGGACCACAGGACGTTTCCGCTCAGGAAACGACCCACGCGGTGCGCGCCGGGCAGAGTGAGGCTAACGGCGCCTCACACTCGGAGGCTCCATGAATCCCGCCAAGGCCGGCTACTGGCTCATCACCGTCCTCGCAGCGCTCCCCACCATGCTTTCGGGCGCTGCCAACCTCAGCCACCAACCTGAGATGATCGCGAACATGAAGCACCTTGGGTTCGACCCGAACTTCATGACGATCTTGGGCACGTGGAAGATCCTCGGCGGCCTCGCGATCCTGATCCGCCCTGGCGCGACACTGACCGAGTGGGCCTACGCGGGCCTGTTCTTCACGTTCACCGGTGCGGCGTGGAGCCACCTGCTCGCTGGCGATGGGTTCGGCGGCGCCATCGCCCCGATCGTGTTCCTCGGGTTTGCGCTGCTCAGCCGGTTCCTCTCCTTCGCCCGCAACAGCTGAACGACGCGTGACGCGGCTTCCTGCCACCTTTCTGCCTCACGGCGGCGGCCCTTGGCCGTTCGTCGACCTCGGTGTTCCGGCGGCGGAGGTGAGATCGCTCAAGGGCTTTCTCTCGGGGTTGCTCACGTCGCTGCCAGCACGCCCGCGCGCGATCCTCGTGGTCACCGCCCACTGGGAAGCCGCGGTGCCGACGGTCTCGACGGGGGCGGCACCGGGGTTGCTGTACGACTACTACGGCTTTCCGCCCGCCGCGTACGCCCTGTCATGGCCCGCACCGGGGTCCCCTGAGGTGGCGGCGGAGGTCGTCGCGGCCCTCGCCGCGGCCGGGTTGCCCGTAGCCACCGATGCCGCGCGCGGATTCGACCACGGGACCTTCGTCCCGATGATGCTCGTCCAGCCGGGCGGCGAGCTCCCGGTGGTGCAGTTGAGCCTGATCGCGGGCCTGGCCGCCGAGGCCCACATCGCCTTGGGTCGCGCGCTGGCGCCCCTGCGCGACGCGGGGATCTGGATCGTGGGCAGCGGCATGACGTTCCACAACCTTCGCACGTTCTTCGACCCGCGATCTGCCGCCCCGGCCACAGCGTTCGACGCATGGCTGGTCGAGGCCATGCAGGCGGACGCGCCGGTGCGCGCTGAGGCGTTGACGAACTGGACTTCGGCACCACACGCCCGCTTCGTCCATCCGCGCGAGGAACACCTGGTGCCCCTGCACGTCGTGGTGGGCGCAGGCGGGGACGATCCCGGCCGCGTCGCGTGGCGCGGGACGTACCTCGGGCTTGCCCTCTCCGCGTTCCACGTTGGCTAACGCCCCCTCCCCCCGCGCGGCCCCAGAACGCCCGGGGCTGGCATGACCGGGTGGGACGCCATAAACAAACAGTGTTTGTTTAGAAGGGGGCGTACGGTGGGAAGGCCCGCAAAAACCAGCGTGAACGACATCTTGACGCGAGCCGAAGCGCTCATCGACGCGAGCGGTGAGGCCGCGTTGTCCTTGCGAGGCCTCGCCCGGGCGCTCGACCTGACGGCGCCGAGCGTGCTGGCGCATGTAGGCGACCTCGCGACCCTGCGGGACCGTCTCCGCGTACGCGCCGCGGCCGAGCTCGCACAGGCCATCGAGGAGGAGGACGACGGCATCGCCGGCGTGATGAACGCGTGGCGCGGCTACGCGACCGACCGCCCGGGCCGCTACGCGTTGATCGCGGAATCGCCCAAGGCGCTCACCAGCGCGCGCATGATGCAAGCGGTCTGCCTGCGCCTCGGAGACGCCGATCGATTCCGCGCGCTCGCGGCGATCAGCGCTCTGCACGGCCTCGCAACCCTCCAGGCCGCCGGTGGGCTCGGGACACCGGCATCGGCCGACGCGGTCGCGGTCCACCTGCTTCCTCCTCGGCAGGTGGATGCGTGGCCAGCGACCCTCCCGAACGCGACGCCGCCCCTTCCCCGCACGGCTCCCGAGGGATTCCGAACGCCTCGGCTCCGGCTGGGTGGCCGAAGTTGATGTTCGTTGGCGTTGCGCGCGCAACCCGGCCCTCGGACGCGATACGCTCCCGACGGAGGTGCCGCGATGCTGTTGAAAGCCGCCGGAACGTCTACGCAGAAGTCTACGCAGAAGTCTACGAAGAAGGGTGCATCGGCCTCGTCGGGCAAACAGCCGATCCGCGCAGCCTCACCGGCCACCGAGGCCGCACGGCCGGCGGCGGGCAGCCCCAAAGACCTCAAGCCCGGCGAGGTCTACGGCGACGCCTTGTTGACCAACGACACGCTCCGGCTCCTCAAAAAGCCGGGGTCGCTCACCGCTCCCGAGATCGCCAAGGTACGCGCCGCGATCGCCAAGGAGCCCAAGGACCGGCAGCCCCGCCTGTACCGTTGGGTCGCGTCCAAGGTCGACTACCGCAACCAGCGTGACAACGCCGGGCGCTACGTCGAAGGCGACTCGATGTGCAACGTCACCAGCCTCGCGATGGCGATGAACGGCCTCGGCGTTGGCGCCAACGAGAAGAACAAGCAGTTCGAGGACACGATCGACGAAGCGCTCGTCCAAAAGGGGAGCGGGTCGCGCTACGACGAAGCCGGACAGACGTGGATCGCCGAGCAGCGTGGCCTCGACGTCAAGCGGCTGTACTTCGGCGGCAACAAGGGGGCGGACGGGACCAAGTCCTGGTTCATGAAGGAGGTCCTTCCCCGCCTCGAGAAGGGCCAATCCGCCACGATGGGGGTCCGCTTCGGCAGCGGCTATGAGAACGCCCACATCGTACGGCTGCAATGGGTCGACAGCGACGGCCTCAAAGTCGACGATCCGTTCGGAGAGCTGAAGTTCCGCGACGGCCGCTACGCGTACGAGAACAACGACACCACGTCGGCCGAGAAGGATGGCGCGAAGGGCGAGAACAACCTGTGGTCGTGGAAGCAGGTGGCCGACGTGATGGGCGCCAAGGGTGACCGCTACGTCCAGTTCCTCAGCGCCTGAGCCTCAGGGGGGCGGTGCGCCCCCCGTGTCGCCGCCATGGTCGTGTGACAAGGCGACCCGCCGCGCCGGGGTGTGGCAGTGGTTGCACGCCCCCGACGTCGTCGGGAACGGCATGCTGTGCACAGCCTCTCCCTGCGCATCGAGCACCACCGGCAAGATGGCGACGTCCGGCAGGCCGATCGGCGTCGTCGTGTAGAAGTTGCCGTTCGCGTCCACGTCGAGACGGACGAGCTCTGTGCCGTCCGAGACGGAGAGGATCTGAATCGACCCTTCCGAGGCGGGCTCCCCTTCGTCGTCGTACAACGTCCCCGCCACGCTGAACAGACCGGGTCCCGGTCCGAGCGCCTGGTGACAATGTTGGCAGGACGCACCCGCCGCGTGGCTTGCCGTCCCGCCCGGCGCGCTCTGGAGCGAGACGTCGAGGGCTGGGTCCCGCACGAACGCGGGATCACCGGGGAGAAGCTCTGTCGGCGCGGCGCCGCAAGCAGCCGCGAGCAGACAAGGTAGGATGTAGGTTTTCACAGGGCCTCCACGGCGAAGACGGTAGCCGGAGATGGCGCGGAACCCTCCCAGGACAGCCCAAAACGGTCGAAAATCGGCGCGCACTCCCCATCGCCGGAGAACGCCATGCAGCCGCTGACGAAGTCCGAGACGAAGTCCGGGGCGGCCTCAAGATCCGAGTCCGCGTACAGCGCCGCGAGATCGAGGTCGATCGCGTGGGACCCAGGCTGAAAGTCTGCAAGGGTGACGCTCGGCCGGTTGTCGGCGAGGCAGGTGAACCCGTCGAGCACCGACCCCTCGCAGCCCGTCGCGCCAAGGTGGAGGTAGAACGCAGGGTTGGTCTCCGTCGCCACGTCAAGACGAACGTATTTGTAGCCCCCGGCCCACGACCACCACATGCCTGGCTCGTCCAACGGCGCCGGCGCCGTCGCCGCGTCGAGGTGGTTGCGGCCCTTGGGCACGCCCACCACGAACGACAGCCCCACGTAGTCTCCCGCCGGCACCGTCCCGGTGACGACCGCGTGCGTCTCCGGGCTGCCGGTGGCGCAGGTGCCGCTGTCATCCTCGAGGTCGACGAGCGCCGTGCCGTCGCGCTGGAAGACGTCTTCGTCCAGCGTGACCGGCACCGCGGCGCCGTCCCCGTCGATCAACGCGAGATCATGGATGAAAAAACGGAGGTCCAAGAGCGAGATCGTCGACGAGGAGCGCCCCAGCCCGGCATAGCTCGCCGCGCACGAGACCGGCTCGGCGCCCACCGACGCCCGGAACGGAACCTCCACCCGCTCCTGTTCCCCACAGGCGACCCACCCAACAGCGAGCCCCCACCACGGCCACTTCGTCACAGACACCTCCTGGCCATGAGGTACGCCCACGAACCGGGGAGCGGAATGTGGCACGTTGCCGCACGGGTTCTGCCGCACCGCTCGACGCTGGGTCCGTTGGGCCGTAGGAGACCGACATGCTCACCCTCCTCCTCAGCATCCTTGCCCTCGCGCAGCCTTCCCCCGACGCGGCGCCCAGCGCGACCGTGCCCGCGCCCGCCCCCCTGGATGCGCCCGACTACGCGGCGCCTGGACCGTACCGGACCGAAGTCGTCGACGGGACGTGGATCGACCCCGCCCGTGGGGACCGCCGCGTGCCTTGGCGCGCCTACCTGCCCATCGCGCCCGACGCGCCGGCCCCGGTCGTGTTCGTCAGCCACGGCCTCGGCGGCGACCAACGGACCAAAGCTTGGTACGGCCGTCATCTCGCGAGTTGGGGTTTTGCCGCCATCCATCTGCAGCACCTGCAGGCCGACGGCACGCCCGAGCGCTTCCGTGACGGCATCGATCGCGAGAGCGTGATCCTCCGACACCAGGATCCAACCTTTGCCCTGAGCGCGCTGCTCGCCCACGTCGACGAGCCCCCCTGGCGCGATCGCGTCGACCCAAGCCGCGCCGGGATCGCCGGCCACTCTCTCGGCGCGCGCACGACGCTCGCCGTCGCGGGACAAACCCTCGCCGGCGTCGACGTCGGTCCGTTCCGAGACGCGCGCTTCCGAGCCGCCTTCGCCATGAGTCCCTCGCCGCCGCCCAACGACACGGCAGCGCACGCGTTCCACGACATGGCGATGCCGATCGCCCACCTCACCGGGACGCGCGACGAGAGCCCCCTCGACCGGTTTCCCGCGATCGACCGACGAATCCCCTTCGACGCGATCCACGACGTCGACCAAGTTCTCGTGATCTTCGCCGACGCGACCCACGGCACCTTCGGAGGTAACGACGAGCGCGACCCCTCGCTCGAGCAGCACCTCGCCGTCCTCCGTGCGTTGGCGATCGCTTGGTGGCGCGACCACCTGTCCGACGACCCCGAAGCCCACGCTTGGTGGTCCGGCGAAGGGCTGCGGCGTGCCGTGAGCCCGCGGGATCAGGTCGAGGTGCGGCCCGCTCGGCCCGCTCGGCCCGCTCGGTAGCGTCGCACCGAAATGGCACGGAAGGTGCAATTCCGCACCCGGAGGTCGTGATGGACCCGGGCGCCCTTTGGGACACGATGTACGACGTGGACCACGACCGCTACGGCGACGCACCCAACGCGTGGCTCGCCGAGACCGCACCGGCGCACTGGCCGAGGCCGGCGCGGCTGCTCGTGATCGGAGACGGCGAGGGACGCAACGGCGTCTGGCTCGCCGAACAGGGACACGAGGTCGTGACCTGCGACCTCAGCGTCGTCGGCGTGCGCAAGGCGCTCGCCCGCGCCGCGCGCCGTGGCGTCGTCGTCGACACGCGACGCGGACGCTTCCCCGACGTGGTCCCCGAGACCTCCGCGTTCGACGGCGTGGTGCTGTGCTACGTCCACGTACCTGCCGTTGCGCGGCAGGCCTTTCATGCGGCCGCCCTCGCCGCGCTGCGCCCCGGGGGCACCTTGTGGTTGGAGGCGTTTGGCCCCGAGCAGCGCGGCCGGCCGAGCGGCGGTCCCGCCGGTGCGGACTTGTTGTTCCCCGTCGAACACGTCGTCGAGGAGCTGATCGCATCAGGGGCCGAGGTGGTGCTCGCACAGGCGCTGGAGACGGAGCTGGCGGAGGGCCCGGGTCACCAAGGCCTCGCCGCGGTCATCCGGATCGTCGCGACGCGGGCTTAAGCCCGCCGATGCGCCTGCGCCGCCCGGGCGGCCAACACGTGATCAGGGTCCGACCTCAATCCGCCCGTCGCCACCGTGGCCCAACGACGCGTCGTACGCCATCGTCGCCCGGTTGTACGCGCGGGTCCCCCCCGCGCCAGCGCCCGACGACGCCGCGTCCAAGCCCTGGAGCGAACCGACACCCGGGAACACCGTCGTGAGCACGCCGGGTGCGCCGGCGCTGCTCCCGCCGCCACCCCCACCGCCGCAGTACGTCCAAATGAAGCCCGCGCCTCCGCCACCGAACCAGCCGGCGCCGCCGGCCCCACCGCCGCCGTTGGCCTGACCACCGCCCGAGTGCCAACCGGCGGCGCCTGCCTGGGTGTTGCAGCTCCCGAACACGCCGTTGGAGCTGCCCCCGGCGAGCGCCGATCCATCCTGCCCACGACAAGGGTACGACGCGGTGCCCACGTAATTGCCGCCGCGGCCACCTTGCGTCTGGCTGGCGCCTCCACCGCCGTCCGCCGCCGTGCAATAGGCGTAGCCCGGCACAAGCAGCAGGCCTTGGCCGTCCTCACCGAGGATACCTGCCGCCCCCCCCGCACCGCCGCCAAAACTGTTCCCGGAGTTTCCATCGGAGCCGCCACCGCCCCCGCCACCCGCGATGACCAGGACCGTCGTCCCGCGAAGGACCGACGTCGCGCCGCCGCCGTCTCCAGCGCTGGCACCACCTTGCGCAACCTCTAGGGTCAGCGTCTCGCCGGGCGTCACCGGAACGGTCGCGACCACGGCGGCGGCGCCACCACCGGTCGCGCCGGCTTGACTTCCACCCGCACCCCCACCACCCCAAAGGCGAACCGTGCGCGTAACGACCCCCGGAGGGACGACGTACGTGTACACCCCAGGCGTGGCCCAGACGTCCGTGGGCGCAAAGGTCCCCGATCCGGTGTCGCTCGGCGTGTCCGCAGGGGTGTCGCTCGGCGTGTCCGAGGGCGTATCCGCAGGGGTGTCGCTCGGCGTGTCCGAGGGCGTGTCCGAGGGCGTGTCCGAGGGCGTGTCCGCAGGGGTGTCGCTCGGCGTGTCTGAGGGGGTGTCCGACGCAGCGGCGCTGTCCGAAACGTCGTCCTTGTCTCCCGCAACCACCGTAATCTGCGTCGTACACGCACAAGCCCACCAGCCAGCCACCCACGTCCATCGCTGCATGTCGCCCCCACCCATCGCCACTTATCCCGACGACCTCGACCCGTCGGCCGGGCTGAGGATGTGCCGTTCCAGGGCGGTGAGTCCCTCGAGAAAGTGGCCGACCATCTGGCGGTCCATCCGAGTCGCCCAAGCGAGCAGGGCGAGCCACAGAGGTCGTTGTCCCTTCATCGTCCACGTGACGGAGCAACTGTGGCCGTCATGGGCAACCACGTCGAATTGGGCGATCGACTCCGATGCGATCGGGGCGAGAAACGCGACCCGCATCACCACCGTCGATGGCACGGTGCTGTCTTGAACCGTGAGCGTCCCCCGACCCGAACGCCGCCCGTCCCAGGTGTAGTGAGCGCCGACGCCCGCAGTTCGTGGCGAGACCGTCGTCACCGCCTCGGGATCCATCGCGTAGAACGGCGACCATGCGTTCCAGCAGCCGAGGTCCTCGATCGCGGCGTGTGCCTGAGCCGCCGGGACGGCCAAGCGTCGCGTCGCGTGATGGGCAAACGACCTCGTCATCCAGCCGTTAGGTTCCACAAGTCCCTCCGCCTACGTTATCCCGCCCGCACCCTGAGGCGCCCTCGATGCACACCCCTGAGGCGTGGGACGACCGACGCGCTGCATGCCAGACTGCCCTCCTACAACGATTGGACGCAGATCTCGCCGGCGTTCAAGCCGCCTTGCACGCGGCAGCCGCTGGCACGAGGCTCGACGGCGATCGCCCCGAGAACCGCGGTGAACGCGGCGCGTTGTCGTCGCAAGGGGCGCTCGCTGGCGCCCTCGCGGAGCGCCTCGCGCAGCTCCACACCGACCGCCTCGCCGTGGCCGCGCTGCAGCCGGGACCGCGTCACCGACCGTGCATGGGGGCGTTCGTGGTCGCTGAGGACGGCGAGGGGAACCTCGGCATCTGGTGGCTCGCACCGGGCGCTGGAGGCGACCCGATCGGCGCTGACGTGGTCGCCGTGTCGCCCAGCGCGCCGATCGGACGCGCCTGGCTCGGCGCCGAGGTCGGGGACGCGGTCGTGGTCGGCCCGCGCACGTGGACGGTGGTGGCGTTCCATTGACGGGTGACGACGTCCCCGCGCCCGGCGGTCGACGCCAGCGTGCTACGATGACCCCTTGTGGAGGGTGCATGCACCGCCTGTTCGTGATCCCCGCGCTCCTTGCCTTCGCCTGCTCCGATAAGGCTCAGCCAACGCCAGAAGATACGGAGACCTCCGAGACCGCGGAGACCTCCGAGACGGCGGCCGTCCCCACCGTCTGTTCCGACAATGGTTGGCCGGTGCGCGCGTGGAACACGACGGGTCCGTTCGGAACCACCCGGCATGCCCTCGCCGACGACCTGACGCTGCCTCTGCGAGACGGTCGGACGTGGACGCTGTCGAGCGGGGCCTCGGGGTGTGACTTGCACGGCTTTCTCGTCGACACGATCCCGGTGTCCGACGCGAACCGCGCTTCGATCTGGGGCTCCGACGTCGACGAATTGGTGCGCCTCTCCCCGCAAAACGCCCGCTGGTTCTTTGTCAGCCGCCAAGAAGGTGCCGACGCCAGGGCCTCCCTCGATGCGATGCAGGCCCAGATCGATGGCTACCTGGCCGGCTTGAGCACCGAGGACGCGGCCTGGTGGAAGGACCGCCTCCTCGTCGTGGACAAGCCTGCCGACAAGCTCGACGGTTGGATCTCGGACCTCGTGGTGCGTGGGATCGGCCAACTCGGGTTCGCGATCGACCGCGAGCAGCGGCTCCGCGGCATCGGCTCCCTCGCCGACGTCAACCGCTACAACGGCAACGACGGCTGGCCGTGGGATGCAAACCTCGCCTATGCCGCTTACGACCTTCGTTACCTCAACCGCATTGGCGAGCTTCAATCCGCACGCGACGCGATCGAGGCGACCGTGGTGCCGATGTGGACGGGCGAGGTGATCTCCGGTTTTGCGGAGATGCAAGTGACCCTCCCCGGCCCCGACCAGATGGCGCAGTTCGACACCTTCGAGATCGAGATCGACATGCGGTGTCCGGATGCCAGCGCGCCGGAGGTCGGAAACTGCGGGGCTTGGGACTACCTCGCGTACCTGTGGGTCCAGGACGGCGACCAGTGGGTCGAGTTGAGCCGGTTCATCACGACGTACCACCGCGAGGCCTGGTGGATGGCGGATGCCAGCGCGCTGCTGCCGTTGCTCGACACCGGCGGCGCCCGGAACTTCAAATGGGAATGGGCGCCCCCCTGGAACGTGCAGCCCACAGAGACGCGAATCAACCTACGATTCTCGAACCAAGGCAAGCCGCATCGCGCCGTGCGGGCCACACGGCTGTTCACAGGTGGCGACTTCAACAGCGCCTACAACGTGGGTAGAGCGCCGGTGAGCGCCGAGGTCCCTGCGAACGCCAGCAAGGTCGAGCTCGTCGCCTCCATCACAGGGCACGGCGCGGGGACCCAGAACTGCGCCG
>JBJONI010000484.1:0-3152 GCA_046051915.1 Pseudomonadota bacterium | reverse complement strand
TCGGGATGTCGCCTCCGTACGAGAGGCGGCGGTTGATGTCGGCGGGGTCGTCACTGGTGTAGTCGTACGGCCACCAGAAGACACTGCCGTCGATGTCGGTGCGCGAGCGCCATAGCGCGATGGCGTCGCGTAGCCCGCCCTCGCTCGTGGCGCCGGAGAGCGCCGGGAGCCAGCCGGGGGCGGTCACCGGAGCGCCCTCGGACCAGTAGACCGCGTCGAGCGCGGGCTCGTAGAAGGTGTTTTGCGTCGAGAGCGCGGACACGCCGTGCCGCGTGCGCCGGGGGTCGTCGGGCTCGACGAAGCCGAAGAGCGGCGAGAGCGCCACCATGATCTCCTCGCCGTCGTGGCAGGTGACCTCGGCATCGATGCGGCCATCGGCGCGCGTGCCCTCAGCGAACTGTTCGTCGAACCAGCCGTCGATGACGCCGCGCTCCAGCAGCGCCGCGCGCACCTCGTCGGCCTTCGCGGACCAAGCGGCGGCGGTCGTCGGGTCGGCCCAGAGGTCCTCCGCGAAGCGTGCTCCGGCCCGCAGTACGTACCACACGGCGATGTTCGACCCGACGTGGAAGTCGCCACGCGAAGGGCCGTCCCAGATGTAGCTCGACGGGAAGAGCGCGACGTCGTCGTACTGGGTGGCGAGCACGCTGTCGACGAGGCAGCGATACTGCCGCTCGAAACGGGTCCCATCACCGAAGTCCGTCGTAGCGCCAGACCACTGGTACACCTCGCCGGCGATGAGCGGGAGGAGCGTGGATCCGTAGAGGGACCAGCTCACCGTCGACGCCGGGACGGGGCAGTCGATACCGAGGTTCCCGGCGAGCAGCTTCTCCATGTAGACCGGCGCGATCTGCCCCATGAGCACCCACGAGCCGCTTCGAGGGTGACGGAGCGCGCCGTTGCCGTCGACGATGAACGCGTCATCCCCAACCATCGCGTAGCGGGCCATCATCTCCGGCACGTACGGATCGTCGGGGACCTCGAGCGTACCGAGGAGGCGGCGCGGCTTGCCCCAGGTCGTGTTGAGCCAGTCGAGCGCTTCGCGGTCGCGGAGACGATCGCGCGTGTGCGCGAGCTCCTCGATGCCGGCCCCAACGAGGAGACCGAACGAGAGGACCGCGGACTCGCCGGGGGCGAGGGCGAAGGCGAGCCGCCCGTGGCCGTCCCACCCGGCGCCGCCGAGCGGGACCATGGCCTCGTATCCCGCGACGGCGTAACCGACCTCGGAGAAGCGCGGAATCCAGTTGTGGGTGTCCGGATGGTTGGAGCCGGCCCAGGGCGCCGGCCCGTAGAGCGCTGCGCGCGCGTCGGCGCCGAGCGCGTCGGCGTCGGGAACGCCGGTCGGCCCGACGAGGTGGCCGGTGATCGGCGCGTCGCCGGTGTTCTCGACCCGGAACAGCGCCACGAGCGCGCGCGGCTGCTCCGTCGCGAGCGTTCCATCGCTCGGCGCGAATGGAATGAAGGCCACGTCCAGCCCATCGAGCTCGTAGCGCCAGCGGAAGAGCTGGTCGCCGATCGTCTCCACTGCCACGCCCGCGAGGGCGTCGAGCACGACCGGCCCCTCGCCGACGTCCACCGCAAAGCGCCACGGGCTCCCGGCGATGAACGAATCGCCGGCGTAGGTCACCGTCCCGTCGGTCCCCGGCGCGAAGCCGGCGAGCGGCCCGAGCACGAAGGGATACTCGACGCGGCCGCCGGCGTCGAGCTCCGCAAGGAGGTTGTTGTTGCCCACGTCGAACCAGGGCTGCACAAGGTCGTCCCGGTTGTCTCCGGTCCGGTCGGGGACCGTGTAGTAGGTGGCGGCGTCGCGCGGGCGGCCGTCCGCGGCCACACCGAACCAGGCGCTCGCGGGGACCGCAAAGACATCCTCCAACGTCGCGAACGCGGGGCCGATAACATCGGTGTCGCCGGATTCCTCGATGTCAACGTCGTCGTGACCGGTGCCTGTGTCGGTCCGATGCGCTGAGCTCAGATCTTTGGAGCACGCGGATAGACAACAGAAGAGGAGCGCGTGGGGTGCAGCGGCGCGCCGGGGGCCGGCGAGGACACGTGGAAAGGACGGCATAGCGCCACAATAGCCGACGCCCACGAGCCGTGTACGGACGGAGCATGTCCTTGAGCGCCTACGTCCCGTCCCGTCTCTGCGGGATAAAGTGCTTCCCAGTGGCCCCCACCGGAGGAACCTGACCATGCTGCTCGCCCTGCTCCTCGCCTGCGCTGCGCCCGACGCGGCGGCCGGCACCTCGAGCGGGACGACCGTCGCGCCGCCGGTCGCGGCGGGCCAGGCCGTCGCCGTCTTCGCGTCCGGCTGCTTCTGGTGCTCCGAGTCGGACTTCGAGAAGGCGCCCGGCGTGATCTCCGTGCAGAGCGGCTACGCGGGCGGGCCGGAGGCCAACCCCACGTACGAGCAGGTCGGCAGCGGGCGGACCGGCCACGCCGAAGCCGTGCGCGTCGTGTACGACCCGGCGCGCACGTCGTATCCGGCGCTGTTGGCGTGGTACTGGCGGCACGTCGATCCCTTCGACGGCGGCGGGCAGTTCTGCGATCGCGGCAAGCAGTACCGCCCGGCGATCTTCCCGCAGGACGCCACCCAGCGGAAGGACGCCGAAGCGTCGAAGGTGGCGATCGAGCAGGTGCTCCGCCGGCCCGTCGCGGTCACCATCGAGGCGGGCGGGCCGTTCTACGTGGCCGAGGCGTACCACCAGGACTTCTACAAGACCAACCCCGCGCGGTACACCAGCTACCGATCGGGCTGCGGTCGCGACGCGCGCGTGAAGGCGGTGTGGGCGGGGGTGAGCGGTCAGTAGGACGGGGCGGCCTGCGCGCGGCGCGCGAGGTGCGCGCGCATGCGCAGCTCCACGTTGGCGCGCAGGTCCATGAAGTACAACTGGTACTCCATCGGATGGTAGTTCTGCGGGCCCACGACGGCGTCGAGGATGCGGCTCGGCAGCGAGCGCGGGGCCCGCCCGAGGATCCGGACCACGAGCGTCCCGTCGACGCACTGCGCGTCGGCAAAGCCCGGTCGCGGCGCGGTGTCGCGCGCCTCGAGGAAGACCGCACCGTGGTTGTCGGAGGCCGGCGCAGCCGCGCCGTCGGTGCGCCAGGTGAGCGGGTTGGTGCACAGTCGGCGCTGCCGATGGGTGCAAGGGGCCCCA
>JBJONI010000483.1:0-4926 GCA_046051915.1 Pseudomonadota bacterium | reverse complement strand
CGGCCTCGCCGTCGCGGGCGACCCACGCACACGCGCCGGGCATGCGGAGCGCCCCTTCGATTTGGGCCGCCGCCCAGGGATGGTGCGCGGCGGCGGCTTCGATGGCGGCGATCGCCGCGGCGTCGTCCAGGGCTGCTCGACGCACGTCCATGCGCGCCTCCGGCGGTGTCGGTACCGCGTGCCCGGTCGCGCGGCGAGGGGGGGCGCGATAGGCGCGGGGCGTGGGGTAGGTCGGCATGCGCGTGCTGGGGCTCGAGACGAGCTGCGACGAGACAGCGGCGGCCATCGTCGACGCCTCGGGCGTGCGCTCGGAGCTCGCTTGGACGCAAGAGGTCCACGCGGCTTGGGGCGGGGTCGTGCCGGAACTGGCTGCGCGCGCCCACCTGGAACGGCTCGGTGCTGTCGTCGCGGCGGTGCTTTCAGAGGCCGGTGTCGACCGTCCGGATGCCGTGGCGGCGACCGCGGGACCCGGCCTGATCGGCGCCGTGCTCGTCGGGTTCTCGGCGGCCCGCGCGCTCGCGTCCGCTTGGGATGTCCCGTTCAAGGCCGTCCATCACTTGGAGGGTCATCTGCTCGCGGCGCAGCTTGAGCCCGTGCCACCGCCGTGGCCCCACCTCTGCTTGGTGGTCTCGGGCGGCCATACCACGCTCTACCGAGCGGCACGCCTCGGCGAATACGAGGTTTTAGGCGCATCGGTCGACGACGCGGCCGGTGAGGCCTACGACAAAGTCGCGCGGATGTTGGGGCTCGGCTACCCGGGCGGTCCGAGGGTCGACGCGCTCGCCGCCACGGGCGACCCGGCGGCCGTCGCGCTCCCCAGACCGCTGCCCGGCCAAGCCGACATGAGCTTCTCCGGGCTCAAGACCGCGGTCCGCCAGCACCTTGAGAAGCCAGGCCGCGCGAGCGATGCGGACGTTTGCGCGAGCTTTCAGGCGGCCGTGATCGACGTGCTCGTGCTGCGCGTCGAACGCGCCGTGCGCGCGACGGGCGTGCGTCACGTGACGCTCGGGGGAGGCGTGGCCGCGAACCGTGGTCTTCGTGCGGCCCTCACGGCCTCGGCAGCGCGGTGTGGCTACGGGCTGACGCTCCCAGCACCGGCCCGCTGTACCGACAACGCCGCGATGATCGCGGTGGCTGGACGCCTGCGGTTGTTGGCCGAAGGACCCGACAGCGCCGACGTCGGGGCGCGCGCGGCGTGGAGTCTGGCATGACCCTCCCTTCTCCGGATGACCCCCGGGCGTTGCTCGCCGCGATCGAAGCCAGGGCGAACAAACGTTTTGGACAGCACTTCCTGGCTCGACCCGACACCGTGCGCCGGATCGTGCGTGCCAGCGGCGTGCGCGCCGGCGACCGGGTCGTCGAGATCGGGCCGGGTCTCGGCATCCTCACACAGGTGCTGCGCGAGACAGGGGTCAACCTGACCGTTGTCGAGATCGACAAGACGCTCGCTGGGGTGTTGCGGGAGCGGTGGCCCGATCTGGACGTGCGCGAGACCGACGCCACCGCGGTGTCGTGGGCCGATATCGTCCCGGGTGGGGATGCCCATCTCGTGGCGAACCTGCCGTACAACGTCGGGACCGGCATCGTGATGGACGCCGCGCGCGCCGGTGCGTTCGCGACGATGACGGTGATGCTGCAGTCCGAGGTCTGCGACCGGATGGCGGCGACGCCGGGCGGCAAGGCGTACGCGGCGCTCTCCCTCGCGCTGCAGGCGAGGGCCGAGGTTCGCCATGTGCTCGACGTCCCACCCGGGGCCTTCGTCCCGCCGCCGAAGGTGCACAGCGCGGTGGTGCACATCGTGCGGCGCGACGTGCCGGCGTTTGGTCCGGCCGGCGAGTCGTTGTTCGACAGCACGGTGCGAGCAGCGTTTGCTGCGCGGCGCAAGACGTTGCGGAACGCGCTTGGCGCGGCCTTTGGGTACGCCCGCGCGGAGGCCGCGTTGGCAGAGGCGGGCGTCGACCCCGGACTTCGGGCTGAGGTGTTGAGCGCGGAGGCGTTCCGCGCGATAGCGGCGTCTCTGGCAGGCGCGACGCGGCCGACGGAGGCGACGCCATGAGGTGGATCGCGAGCGGGGTCACCGACATCGGTCGTCGTCGCGATCGCAACGAGGATGCCTACGCGGTCGACGATGACCGTGGCGTCTACGTCGTTGCCGACGGGATGGGAGGCCATGCAGGCGGCGCGCACGCGAGCGCGCTCGCGGTCACCAAGGTCACCACGGAGTTCGCCGCGGCCGTCCGCGCGGCCGACGACGAGCTGCCGGGCGCGCGGGGGGCCGTCGTCGCGGCGGCGTTGCGTGCGTCGGTCCAAGCGGCCAGCGCCCGGATCCTGGCGTATGCAAAGGACCATCCTGAGTTCAAGGGGATGGGGACCACCGTCGTTGTCCTCGTCGCCGACGGCGCCGAAGCTCACCTGGCGCACGTGGGCGACAGCCGAATCTACCGCTTCCGCGGCCAAGAGGTCGCGCAACTCACCGAGGATCATTCGCTGGTCGCTCAGTCGATCCGCGACGGTTTGATCACCCCTGAACAGGCCCGCACGCACAGGATGCGCAACGTCATCACGCGCGCCCTTGGGTTCGACGACGCCGTGGACGTCGAGGTTCGCACCGAGTCGGTCGCGCCGGGCGACGTGTTCCTCCTGTGTTCGGACGGCCTGTCGGGCAAAGTGCAGCCCGCCGAGATGGCCGAGGCGCTCGCCGCTCTTTCTCTCGATGATGCGGTTCGTCGCCTCATCGCGCTCGCCAACGCCCGTGGCGGTGAGGACAACATCACGGCGCTCGCGGTGCGGGCGGACGCGCCGTGAAGCTCTCGCTACCGCCAGCGCGGTCGCCGTTCCCGCCGCCGGCCGCGACGCCGGCGATGGAACGCCCGGTCGACGATCCTGTTCCGGTGTTCGGACCCATCGCAGCGCACGACGAGGTGGTGGCTCCGCGTGCGCCGGTGGCGGTGCCTCGAGCGGCGCCTGTGCGCTCGGAGAGTGCGGAGGGGGCCGTTGGCGCGACGGGCTGGCCTTGGGCGGCCGCGGCGCTCGTGTTCGTCGCGAGCTTCGAGGCCGCTGCCATCGTCTCGCTGTGGCCCGCGGCGCAGCGTCTGGAGGCCGTCGTCGACGAGAACGTCACGCTGCGCACCCAACTCGCGGAGATGGCATCCGAAGCCACGTCGCTGGAATCGTTGATGTTCGATCTTGGGACGCAGGACGCGACCTTGCGCGCGTACGTCGGCCCGAAGGGCTCTCAGGGGGGCCCCGAGCTCGATGCGCTCGCCGCCGAGGGCGAGGTGGCGATGGACGACCACGACGCCGAGGACTTCGCGCCCGCGTCGGACTTTGCAGAGGCGTTGCGCCTCCGCATCGCCGACCTTCAGGACCGCTACCAACGGGGGCAGCCCGAGGTCGACAAGTTGATGGCGGAACTTCAGGGCCTCCGCGGCATCGCCGGGGCGCTTCCGCAATCGTGGCCCGCCCCCGGCGAGCTGACGTCGGGTTTCGGCTGGCGGTCCGATCCGTTCCGGGGCTCGGCGCGGTTCCACGCCGGCGTCGACGTTGCGGCGCCGACCGGGACGCCGATCTACGCCGCGGCCTCGGGGCGCGTCCTGCGTGCGGAGTGGTCGAGCGGCTACGGCAACCTCGTCGAGATCGACCACGGTTTTGGCATCACCACGCGGTACGGTCACAACAGCGCGTTCGTCGTGGCCACCGGCGACACGGTCCGCGCGGGGCAGCTCATCGCGAAGATGGGGAGCACCGGCCGAAGCACTGGCCCGCACTGTCACTTCGAGCTGCGCATCGACGGAACCGCGCACGACCCGATGAAGTACCTGCAGCGGCTCCCGCGTCCGTGATCGGTCGCGCAAGGGGCGCCGCTCCCTTGCCGTTTCGTCCAGCGTGACAAGGTGGACCCGACCGTCCGGATCGGCTACTTCGGCGCGGCCTTGGGAGCGCCCATGTTCGAGTGGATGAACAAGCTGGTCAAGGGCGTCTTTGGCGACGCGAACGACCGCGAAATTCGCAAGCTGTACCCAATGGTTCAGCGCATCAACGACCTGGAGCCGCGTTGGCGGGAGCTCTCGGACGCCGAGCTCGCGGCGAAGACGGCAGAGTTTCGGACGAAGCTCGACCAGGGCGCCTCGCTCGACGACGTGCTGTTCGAGGCGTTTGCGACCGTTCGTGAGACGAGCCGTCGCGTGATGGGGATGCGGCACTACGACTGCCAGTTGATCGGCGGCATGGTGATCCACGGCGGCAAGATCGCCGAGATGCGGACGGGGGAAGGCAAGACGCTCGTCGGCACGTCGCCGGTCTACCTCAACGCCCTCGCCGGCAAGGGGGTCCACGTCGTCACGGTCAACGACTACCTCGCGGAGCGTGACGCGAACTGGATGCGCCCGATCTACGAGCGCCTGGGCATGAGCGTCGGCACGGTGCTCAGCGGCGACCGTGGTCTTGGGAGCACGGAGCGCAAGCGTGCCGCGTACGCGGCCGACATCACGTACGGCACGAACAACGAGTTCGGCTTCGACTACCTGCGCGACAACATGGCCTGGTCGAAGAACGAGATGGTCCAGCGCGGCCACCACTTCGCGGTCGTCGACGAGGTCGACTCGATCCTCATCGACGAGGCGCGCACGCCGCTCATCATCAGCGGCCCCGCCGACAACGCCACGACCTGGTACGCGGAGTTCGCGCGGATCGCCGGGATGCTCAAGCGCGACCAGGACTACGAGGTCGACGAGAAGAAGAAGAACATCGGCGTGCTCGAGGAGGCGATCGACAAGGTCGAGGACCAGATCGGCATCGACAACCTCTACGACACCGTCAACACCCCGCTCGTCGGCTTCCTCAACAACGCGATCCGCGCGAAGGAGCTGTTCAAGAAGGACCGCGACTACGTCGTGATGAACGGCGAGGTCATCATCGTCGACGAGC
>JBJONI010000482.1:0-2832 GCA_046051915.1 Pseudomonadota bacterium | reverse complement strand
AAGCCGTCGAGGAGGACAGAGGCGATCGCGAGGTTGGCGTCCACGTCCTCGGCGAGCTCGACCCGACTGCCAACGTCGACCGGGTCGCCGCGACCAGCGCGTCGCGCGAGCCGCGCGAGGTCACGCCGCAGGAGCTCGTGGTCCTGCCGCAGCAAGGCCACTTGGCGCGACATCGGGAGGTAGCCCTCGGCGATGTCCTGAAGCGTCGCCCCGACGGGCCGCTGCACCCGCATCATGCTCAGCAGCAACCCCATCAAGGTGAGCGCCACCACGGCGAGGGCCACGGCGATACGCAAACGGATCGGTTGCGCGCGCGTCGATGCCGGGCCAACCCGCATGCCACCCCCTCGCGTCGGCTAACCGATGTCGCGCGGCGTCGCGCCGTTTGCGGCGACGAAGGCCCGGCGATAGCGAGGCCGGGACAGGGAGGTTCCGATGCGCCACCTCGCGCTCGCGCTCGCACTCACCATCTCCGGCGTTGGGCTGACGCTCACCGCGTGCGGCGGCCGCACCGCCCCCGCCGGCGGCGCCCCATCCCTCACAGCAGCCCCGGAGGCCCTCGTCGGCACGACGCTCGCGACCGTCAACGGCGCCAAGGTGGGGACGCTGGCCTTCGACCCCCTCGCGCAGCGCCGCCCACCCGCCGACGGTCAAGGCTTCTCCGCCGAAGAGAAGCAGGCGATCCTCGATGAGGTCATCGTCGAGGAGTTGCTGTTTCAAGAGGCGATGAACAAGGGCCTGTTCCACGACCCCAAGGTGAAGAAGATCCTGGTGAATGCCCTCCTTCGGCAGGACGTCTACGACGCTGTCAAGAACGATGACTTCACCGCCGCCCAGTTGCAGTCCTACTTCGACGCGAACCGCGAGACGTTCGTCATCCCGGAGAAGGTCCAAATCAAGCGGATTCTGCTCGTTGCCGACGCCAACCGTGACGCCGCAGCCACCGCCGCGCTCGCGACCGAACTCGCGGCGAAGGTCAAGGCCAACCCTGACGCGTTCACCGAACTCGCGGCCCAGTACAGCGCCGACCCCTTCGCGCGACGTGGTGGCGACCTCGGGTTCCTCTCGGCGGAAGGCAAGCCCGGCGTCCCACCCGAAGTGATCCAAAAGGCGCTCGGCGCCGCTGCGGGCGATGTCGTCGAGCCGTTCGAGGCCGGCGGCGGCTGGAACATCGTGTTCGTGCCGGCGCGGCGGGAGCGCATCGACCGGACGTTCGACCAGATGCAAAGTTCCGTTCTGCGCAAGATGAAGAACGACCGCTACCTCGAGCTCCAGAACGCGCTCGTCGAACGGCTCAAGGGCGCCGCGAAGATCGAGGTCGACACGGCCGCGTTGAGCGCGTACGCGCCTGCGGCACCGACCCGGCCTGCGATGCCGATCGCCGCCGAGGCGCCGCGCCCCCCGGTCGAGGGTGGCGGGGAAGCCGGCGCGCCGCCGTCTCCCGAGGACGAGCTCGGCGATGCCGAGGCCAAGCAGAAGGCCATGCAAGCTGCCGAGGCGGAGGCCGAGTGACGTACGCTGCGCGCATCGCGGTCCTCGCCGCCCTCACCGGACGGACCGCGTTCGCGGAGGAGCGACTGGCGGATCGCATCGCGGCGGTCGTCGACGACACGGTCGTGACGGTCTCGGAGGTCTATGTCCTCGGGTCCAACGCGATTGACGAACAGTGCCCCGACCCGTTCGATGCGGCGTGCCGCAGCGAGATGGAGGGTTTGGTCCTCGACATCCTCGTGCGCAGGGCCCTGCAGAAGGGCGAACTCGTCCGCCTGGGCTACGACGTGACCCCAGCCGACGTCGACGCGACCCTCGAGCAGATCGTGCGGGACAACGGTCTCGGAAGCCGCGCCGCCCTCCGAGCCGAGATCGAGGACTCCGAGGTGACGTGGGAGGACTACGTCGAAGACCTGGAATCGCAGCTTCGTGGTGCGCGGTTCCAGGACGTGGTGCTGCGCGGCCGGATCACGCTCGTCGAGGACGAACTCCGGAGTCGCTACGCACAGTGGGTTCGGGAGCAGCCACGCCCCGATGTCGTGCGCATCGAGGGGTTCGCCTACGTCGTCCCCGAGGGGCTCGACAGCGACGCCAAAGCGAAGCTCCTCGCCGAGATCGCCGCCGACATCGAGGTCGGATCGCGGGGACCGAACGAAGCGGCAGCGTTGATCGCGGCTCGCGACACCGCCCGCGCTGCGCGCGTGCTGGGGAGCCGGACCTTCGGACCGGGGGAACTCGCCGGACCGCTCGGCACCGTCGCCTTCGAGACCCCCGTCGGGGCATGGTCGGCGCCCGTGTGGGTCGACGGCCGCGTGTGGGCGGTGCACGTTCTCGGCCGCGAGCCCGGCCCCGTGGATGCGCCACCCTTCGACGCCGTCCGGGCCCAAGTCGAAGACCAACTCTACCAAGAGAAGCTCCAAGAGGCCGAGGAGACTTGGTATTTGGCCGCCCGCCGTCGAGCGGCGGTCAAGGTGTTGATGCCGGGCGTGTCGTTGCCGTCGCCCACGAGTGCGCCGTAGCGGCCGTGGCTCGCCCGATCCTCGTGACGCCCGGCTGCCCTCGCGGGGTCGGCCCTGAGCTCGCCCTCACGCTGCCACCGCGTGTCCGCGGGCGGCGCGTCGTGCTGGTCACCGAGCCTGACGTCCTGCCGATGTCATCCAAAGGCCCGCGAATCGAGGCGAGGAACACCCTCGGCGAAGCGGCCAGCATCACGGACGACGCCATGGCGGTGTGGGTGCCTCCGGGCGGCCGGGACCCGATCGAGGTCCGCGCCCTCGACGCGGCGACCGACGCCTGCCTCTCGGGCGACGCCGACGCGCTCGTCACCGGCCCGATCCACAA
>JBJONI010000481.1:0-4263 GCA_046051915.1 Pseudomonadota bacterium | reverse complement strand
CCAGCAAGGCGGGCGCGGTCGGCAAGTTGAGCGCGATCGCGGTGAAATTGAACGGCGTCACCGCGAACACGAAGCCGTCGAGCGGCCGCACGTCGGCCCGGTTCCATACGCCGTCTGGGCTGACGCGCGGCTGTTGGTCGAGCAGCGACGCGGCATCCGCGACGCCAAACCGCCAGAAGTCGATCAGCTCGCAAGCCGCGTCGATCTCCGCCTGATGACAGGTCTTCCCTTGGCCGAGCATCGTCGCAGCGTTCAGGCGGTCGCGCCAAGGCCCCGCGAGGAGCGCAGCCGCACGGAGGAAGACCGCGCTGCGGCTCTCCCATGCCACCGAAGCCCAGTCCGGCTTCGCCGACATCGCTGCGGCGCACGCTTGCGCGACCACCTCGGGGGTCGCGAGATGGACCCGCGCCAGCACCTGTCCATGCGCGCTCGGGTTGCGAACCTCAGCGATGCGACCCGTGAACACGCGGCGGCCGCCGATCACGCAGGGAATCTCTTGGATCTCTGAGGACTGTCGCTCAAGCTCTGTCCACAACGCAGCGCGCTCGGCGCTCCCGGGGACATAGGTGCGGACAGGCTCGTTGACGGGCAGGGGCGGCACGCTGCGGGCTGCGATCATCGGGCACCTCTGGCCCCGCCGTACCCCACCGCAGCAGGGTCGCCAGCGACACGTCGGGTTAGTTCACCCACGGGGGACATCGTGGAGCGTCTGGAGCATCGGCTGTTGGGTCTCGTCGCCAAAGCCAGCGAGACGTGGAAACTGCTCGAAGAAGGCGACCGCGTCATGGTCTGCCTGTCCGGCGGCAAGGACTCCTACGTGATGGCGCACCTCCTGCGTCAAATCCAGCGTCGAGCGCCCTTCCGCTTCGACCTGGTCCTCGCCCACCTCGACCAAGGGCAACCCGGATTCCCCGGCCACATCCTCGAGGCGTGGATGGCCGAGCAAGGGTTGGAATGGCACATCTTCCGGGAACCGACCTACGAGATCGTCAAGGACAAGACCGCGCCCGGTAAAGCCTATTGCTCGATGTGCTCCCGCCTACGTCGCGGCATCCTCTACAACCGCGCCGTGGAGCTCGGCGTCACCAAGATCGCGCTCGGCCATCACCGTGACGATGCCATCGAGACGCTGATGCTCAACGGCCTGTTCGCGGGCCAGCTCAAGGCGATGCCTGCGCGCCTGCGGTCCGACGATGGGCGCAACACCGTGATCCGCCCGCTCATCCACTGCGCGGAGGCCGACATCGCGCGCCTCGCCAGCGAGATGGGGTTTCCGATTCTGCCCTGCACGTTGTGCAGCCAACAGCCCGACCTGATGCGGGCGCGCGTCAAACGCCTCTTGGATGACCTCGACGCCGAGCATCCCGGCGTTCGACGGAATTTGGCTGCCGCCATCGGCAACGTGCGCCCTTCCCACCTGCTCGACGTCGCCTTGCACGACGGCATCGACGTAGGCGGCGCCGAGGACGCCTTGGCGGCGGTCGATGGAGGTGGCGGATGCGCCGCGCCCTAGCCGCGTTTCTCGCCGTCGGGGGCATCCCCGCGTGCGCAGGGTCCCGCGACACCTCGATGGATGCCCCCACAGCACCGTTTGCCGGCGTCTGGGTCGTCGACACCGAAGCGCTGGCCGCGGGCTCGCCGTCCTTGCACCTGACGGCCGGCGACCCGGCGAACACAGCGCCTGTCCTGGTGTTGGGCGCCACGTCGGCGAGGGTGTACGGGGACAAGGGCGCCGTCGAGGGCCAGGCGACCCTCACGCCGCTCGATGCGACGCGTTGGATGCTCGCAACACGCACGCCATCCGGCGACGAGCACCGGACGATCCTGACGCCGAACGGACCCGACCGCGCGACCTTTGCGCGCGCACCCGACGGTCAGCCACTCCCGTTGCGGCGGCTACCGGGGGCCTCGCCCATCCCGTAAAAGGCGATGCGACGTACGTTCTCATCCAGCTCCAGCCGATGACGGATCGACGGAAACGCACGTTGTTCACAGTCGAGTCGGTCGCAGACCCGGCAATGCGTCCCGATCGACACGAGGCGCTCCTTGGTGAGGTCAATGCCGTCGGTGTACACGAGCTCGCGCGCGTCTTCGAGCCGGCAGCCGACGCCGATCGCGTAGTGGACTTCGGCCGCACGGTAGCCGCCAAGGCGCTTCTCCACCGTCCGCGCGATGCAAAAATACTTGGTCCCGTCAGGCATCTCGCTGACCTGGGTACGAATGCGACCCGGCGTCTGGAACGCCATCGAGACGTTCCAGCGCGGGCATCCACCCCCAAACCTCGCGAACCCGATCCCCGAGCCAGAGAACCGCTTGCTGATGTTGCCCGCCGTGTCGGACTTCACGAAGTGAAACCGTAGACCCTCGTTCCCTGGCCGCCGCATGCACGTCAGGCGGTGGCAGACCTGCTCAAAGCTGGTGCGAAACCGGTGTCCGAGGATCTCCACGTCGTAGCGCGCCGAACGCGCCGCCTCCAAGAACGGCCGGTACGGCATCAACAGGGCCCCGGCGAAGTAGTTCGCAAGCACCATCCTGCACATGCTGCGCGACTCGTCGGTCGTCAGTTGGGGGTCGGCCCCCACCCGCTCGAAGGCCTCGGACAAGCGGAGCAAGCCGATCTGATGCGCCATCTGGAAGTGCCAGCTCCGGGGCGGCGCCGCCTCCCACAGCGAGAGCACCTTCGTCTCCGGGTCAAAGCGACGGATGACACCGCCCGGCGCCTCCTGCACGATCCGCACCTCGACGCCGTGGTCGACCCGCAGGACCCGTTCGAGGGCCTCAAACATCACCGGCACGCCCAAGCCATGACGCGCCCAAAGCTCCTCGGCGGCGGCTTCCACCTCGGGGAAGTGGTTCAGGTTGCGCTGGATCAGGTCATTGACCTCCTCCGAGGGCAAACGGCTCGCGTCCACCGCGCCTGCGGCCCCGGTGACGAGGCTGGCGAGCTTCTCGACCGTCTCCTGACTGCTGCGGTACCGCCGCCAGAGCAGCGCGACCGCCGCCGCCATCGCCGGGTGGTGCTGCACAAGGTCCGCGACGTCCACCGCCTTCACCTCGACCTCGTCAAAGATCGGCTCGCCCAACGCCGCCAACAACTCCTGATGCAGCGAGGTCCCCTCGTCCACCGAAAACGCGTTGACATCGACCTGAAGCGCGGCCGCGAGGGGGAACAGCATCGGCGCGGGGATCGGACGCCGGCCGTTCTCCATCAAATTCAGGTATGAGGCTGAAATACCAAGCGTCCGAGCCAAGGACGCTTGACCGATGCCCGAGCGGCGTCGCAACGCGCGGACCCGGGCCCCCATCGACACCGAACCGGCCATCGTCCCCCCACGGTGACAGGACGGTATCGACAACGTTGACAGCTGTAAAGGCTCGGCGTTGACAGGCCCCCACCACCGTGACACCCGAAGGAGGTTCCTTCTGCCCCCTCACGCGGCATGATGCGCCCACGGAAGCGCCGCCTGTCGCACCGGAGATCCGATGTCCGCCCTCGCCAACGCCACCGACCTCAAGGGAATCCGCGTCCGCGGCGCCATGCGCCCCGGCTACGAGGAGATCCTCACCCCGGCGGCGCTCAAGTTCCTCGCGAAGCTGACGCGGCGTTTCTCGGGCCGCCTGCAGACGCTGCTGACGTTGCGCCAGGACACCCACGCCCTGTACGACCTCGGCAAGCTGCCGGGATTCCCCGCGTCAACCGCCGCCATCCGGGCGGGCGACTGGAAGGTCGCCCCTCAACCTGCCGACCTCCTCGACCGTCGGGTGGAGATCACCGGTCCCGTGGACCGCAAGATGATCATCAACGCGCTGAACAGCGGCGCGAAGGTGTTCATGGCAGACTTTGAGGACGCCACGGCACCGACGTGGGACAACCTCGTGTCGGGCCAGATCAACATCCGCGACGCGATCCGCGGCACGATCACGTTCACGTCCCCGGAAGGCAAGGTCTACCGACTCGGTCCGAACCCCGCGACACTGTTCGTTCGCGCCCGCGGGCTTCACCTGCCCGAAGCCCACGTCGAGATCGACGGCAAGGCGATGCCCGGTCCGTTGTTCGACTTTGGTCTCGCCGCGTTCCACAACGCGCGCACGTTGATCGAGACCGGTCGTACGCCAGCTTTCTACCTTCCAAAGCTCGAGTCCTACCACGAGGCGACGTGGTGGAACGACGTGTTCGTCTTCGCGCAGGAGCAGCTCGGCATCCCGGTCGGGACGTTCAAAGCCACGGTGTTGATCGAGACCCTGCCCGCGAGTTTCCAGGCC
>JBJONI010000480.1:0-2626 GCA_046051915.1 Pseudomonadota bacterium | reverse complement strand
GCCAGCCCCAGCTCACGCTGCTGCACCAGGGTGGGCTCCGCTTCCGCGCCGATCTCGACACCGACATCGGGCTCCACTTCGACAGCGCGGGCCAACTCGTCGTGGAGCAGGGCGGACGGAGTTTCCCCATGCCGAAGGTGGGCCCGCCCGACCCGGCCTTGGTGGCGCGGCTCGCGGGCCCGGCGCCCACGGGCAACGCAGCTCCCTGAAGAGCCCGACGGGTAAAGCGGGTCCGCGCGCAAGCACTGACGGCGCATCGGCCATCCGGGGGGTGCTTCGGCGACCGGAACGCGCGGATCTCAAGCGGATCTAAAGCCCTGTGCATGGGAGTACGTCATTGCGTTACGGGCCCAACGATCGAGGGCCCGACATGCTGCTGTCCAGTCTCATCCTGCTCGTCGCGTGCGGTGGCGACGACTCCAAGGAGTCGAGCCCCGCGGACACCGCCACCGATTCCGGCGGCGACACTGGGAACGCCGCGGACACGGGCACAGACTCCGGGGATGACTCGGGGGCCGACACCGCCGTGGAGGAGCCCTCCCCGTACGCCAACTGCGTCGAGACGGCCACCATCTCGACGGGCGGCACGTGGACGGCCGACTACGACGCGCGGGGACGCATGCGCACCAACGCGTACGTCTACTCCTGGGGAACCGGGACAATCACCTACGCCTGGGATGCCGACGGCAACCTCCTCTCGATGGAAGACGACGGAGGGAACGACGACACGGTCGACCAAGGTTACTACTACGCCTACGACGACGAGGGCCGGCAGGTCTTCGCCGAGTACCGCTACCTTTCTGGCTACTACAACCGCATCGAGACGACGTACAACGCCGACGGGTCCACGACGGTGATCACGTACAATCTCGACGGGACGCGCACGGGCCGCACCGACACGACGTACACCGCCTACGGGTATCCGGAGGAAGTCGCCATCGATTTCACGGGCGACGACGTCCCCGAGCAGGTCGGGCGGTACACCTACGTCTACGACGCGGGGGGGCGAGCGCTCGAGCAGAGCTACGACTTCAACGTCGACGGAACGGTGGACAACCTGTACACCTTCACCTACGACGCCGACGGGCGGATGCTCACGCGGTTGGACACGCTCCCCTCGAACCCGGACTACTCCGCGCACTACGCGTGGACCTACGACGCGGCGGGGAACGAGCTGACCTACTTCTGGGAGAACGCCTACGGCGGCGGGTTGGAGATCGTGAGCACCTACGACGCCGACGGGCGCATCGTCCAGCGGACGCAAGACGACGCGCCGCTCGGGAGCGTCGATAGCACCGTGACGTGGACATATACCTGCCCATAGAGGGGTAGGCGCAGCGCGGCGGGCGGGTGTGTCGCCGGGCGCCCCCTACCACCACTTCCCGGACGAAACCGCGCTGCTCGCGGAAGTCGCGCGCGAGGGCTTCGAAGCTCTCGGGGAAGAGCAGGCGGCTGCCCACGGGCCGGACCCCGGCGCCCGCCTCGCCGCGATGACGGCTGCCTACGTGCGTTTCGCCGGCGCGCACGCGACGCACTACGCGGTGATGTTCGCGATGCTACCGGACCGCGTCGAGGGCCCCGGCGCCGCCGCGCTCCGGGCCGCGGCGAAGACGACGTTCGCGCCGCTCGCGGCGGCCATCAGCGCCGCGAACCCTGACCTGACACCTCCTCAGGCGCACCGCCGCGCGCTCCACGCCTGGGCACACGCCCACGGTGCCGTCTCGGTCGGCGGCCTGGCGACCGGCCTCGAACCCGCCTTTGACCCCGAGACCTTCGCTGCGGAGGTCGGCGAGTCCGTCCGCGCGCTCGCGGAGGCGCCCGCCCTCACAGCGCGCTGATCCCCGGTCGACTCGCCCGCGTCGTACCGCACTGCGCCGAACGGACGGTCCCTACCCTCTACGGCCCGCAGGGCGCAGAAGCCGGCTCGAACGCCAACACCCGCTCACTCGTCCACCCCTGCGGGTCGAGCCAGAACGTTCGATATTCATTCTGCCATGCCGACCCTACCGAAGGACGGCGGTTCTGCGAAGCAGAATCGCCGCCTTCCTCGTTTTCCGGGTCGGCGATTTCTGAAAGGATATCGGAGTGTTTACGGTAGGTGACGGTGATGCGTCCCTCCGCCAAAACGGAGTTCGATAAGAGTACTTCGAGCAAAACGCGCTGGTCGCGCGCGTCCCGAGAAATGAACAGGTCATACACCCGGTTTACGAGTTCGAAGACCTGAATCGCGGTATCAAGGTTCTTCGCGGTCGCGCGCGCGAGCCGCTGGATCTCCTCGGTCGCGCCCGCACGCTGGGACTCCCACTCGGCGCGCTTGGCGTTGAGGAAGGCGTCGTCGATGCGCCCCTCGAGCTTGTCCTCGTAGGCAGCGTTGATGAGGCGGCTCACCCGCTCCAGACGCGCCTGCGCGGCCGTGATGCGCGCGCGGACGTCGACCTCCACCTCGCGGCGGCTGTCGCGCAGGGAGGCCACGAACGCCTCGCGGATGTCGTCCGGGAGCTTCAAGCGGCGCACGGCGTCGGCGAAGAGTGCGGACATGCGCGTCTCCGGGACGTACGCCTCGCGGCGGCAGCGGGTCGCGCAGTGGTAGTACACGTACTTCTGCTTCTTCAGCTCGGCCGTGACG